>JBKQKK010000251.1:0-7260 GCA_052147535.1 Solirubrobacteraceae bacterium
TCGCGCTCGGCGTCCTGCGCCTCGTCCTCGTGCGCCGGCATCTGCTCCCGTGTGCGCCGATACACGATGATCGCCTCCTCGGCTCCCAGCCGCCGCGCCGTCCGCGCCGCGTCCATCGCCGTGTTACCGCCGCCGTACACCGCCACGCGACGTCCGATCGCCGGCCGCTCGCCCGACGCGACGCCGCGCAGGTACTCGACCGCGTCGACCATCGGGCCCGCGTCCATGGCGGGGATATTCACCCGCTTGGACAGGTGCGCGCCGACCGCGACGAACACCGCATCGAACCCACCCTCGCGACGCTCGGCCTCGAGGTCGGTGACGCGATGGTTGCTGATGAACCGCACTCCGAGTGCCGCCACCCGCGCGACCTCGCCATCCAGCACATCCCGAGGCAGCCGGTAAGCAGGGATGCCGTAGCGCATCATCCCGCCGGGCTCGGCACCCGCGTCGCGCACCTCTACCTCATGGCCCAGCCGCGCCAGGTGGCATGCGGCCGACAGGCCGCTCGGCCCGCTGCCGATCACCAGTATCCGCTTGCCGCTGCGAACGGCCGGCGCATCGAACAGCCATTCCCGCTCCAGCGCAAGATCGCCCAGAAACCGCTCGACTGCGTGGATCGAGACCGCGCTGTCAAGGCTGGCGCGGTTGCAACTGGTCTCGCACGGGTGGTAGCAAACTCTCCCGTGAATCGCCGCGAACGGATTGTCGGCGACGAGGATCCGCCAGGCTCGCTCGTGCTGTCCGTCCTGTACCTCAGCGAGCCACCCCTGGATGTTCTCTCCCGCCGGACACGCCGAATTGCACGGCGGCAGCAGGTCGACGTACACCGGGCGCTGCGTCCGCACCGGACCGGAGCGCGAGCGGCCATGTACCAGATCCGGCAACGGCGCGATGTCCTGAGCCGGCCTCACCGACCCCGGCGCCGGCCGTCGCTCTGATCGCTGAACCCGGCGAGGCTGCAGATCCACATCACCAATTTACTACCTATGGCAAGGCCCGACGTCAGCACTCGACAGCCAAAAATTAGAGTGCTGTTACGACTCCGCCAACGTCAGGCTGAGGCTCCCGCCGGTTCCTGGGGAGCCGACGGCCGTGCATCGGAGATAGGGTAGGACCGTCCCACGTCCCACGTCCCACGTCCGCATCGGCGCGAGCAAGACCGCTGATCGGAAAGCGTTATATCCGAAGTTGATCATGATCCGGGACTGAAACGGCCACGAATGAGAACCCTGAAGAAGTACAGGATGCAACTGCTGCTGATCTTCGCGCTAGCGCAGCTGGCGTATCTGCTGAGCATGCCGGTGACCCGCTTGGTGGGGATGCTGCTGGCGCGCGCCGTTCTCTCGGGCCATTACATCCTGTACGTGCTGCTGGCGCCGTGCCTGCTGAGTTTCGGTGTGCTGTTCAACCAGAAGCTCAAGGCGCTTGACTGGCGCTGGCTTGAATGGTCGCCGTGGCATGTCAAAGCGAACTTCGTCCTGCTGCCACTCAAGAACAAATGGCTGTGGGCGCCCTACGGGTTGCTGCTCGGCGCGTGCATGCCGCTGCTGGCACTAGTCGAAGAGGTCATCTTCAGAAACGGAACTACCAACTGGGTCAAAGGCGCGCTTTGGGGCGCGCTCGCGTTCGGCCTGTTGCACCTGCTGTCGTTCGTGACCCTTCGCATGACGCTATACCTGATCCTGGTCGGAGCCATCCTCGTGCAGGTGTACATGCTCGACGGGCTGCTGGCTGTGTTCGTAGTGCACGCCTGCTACAACTTGCTCGCCCTGGCCCTGCTCATCGTCGAACTGCACGTGAAGCGAGCACCGGCGCTAATCAGACGGGCGAGCGCGAGAGTAGCAGCGGCGACCTGACAGCGCGACGCGCTGCACGAGCTCGCGCTTGGGCCTCGGCGCGCTACTAGAGAGCCAGGGAAGTCGAACTCGAGACCGGCCTGCTCGAAGGTTTCGATCACGCGATTCATGACCAACCCTCGGCTGTCGGGGCCGGAATCGACTTGGCTCCCATCAAGGCAGCCGAGCCAAACTTCGATCCGTTCAACTTCCGCACGCTCGCGCGCGGGACGTTCATCAAGATACGCGAAGCGCCTGGAAGCCAGCGCAGGCAGGCAGGCGATGGCCTTCTCAGCCCGTCCATGGAGCGCGACCTGAACGACGTGATCGATGGCGATGTGGCAGCGCATCGCCATCACATCTTGGCCCTACTCGGCGTCATCGACGCGACGATCGTCTCGGCTTCATTGGAAGATGGACGCGAGAAGATTGGCATGCGGTTCGTGTTCGGCGCAGAGGAGCTCGAGCGAGACGCCGCCAGCGATGACATCGTTTCCGACGATCACCTCGTGCACCAATGGGCCGAACTGTGGCAGTTCGAGCGTGATCCATCCCTTGACCCGTCAGCCAGCGATGAACGACACATCATGTCCTTCGGTCCTGACCGCTGGCTGTTCGCTCATCGTGGCTGGGTGGTCACTGGCATCAGGCGGCTAGAAAATGCTGTGCCGCCACCAAGCGAGATCCGACCGTCGGCCGTTGCGTAGGCGAGCAGCTCGCGCTCGTAGCGGGCGATGCTCTCCAACCCGATGCGCTGCACGTAGTCGAGCGCCGTCCCGAGCGCGACAGCGTCGGCGATGCTGGCGGTGCCTGCCTCAAAGCGCGCGGGCGCGGGCTGATTGCGACACATCTCGTTTGCGAGGCGCTCGAGCTCGCCGGCGTCGAGCGGCGCGCTCGGGCTCGGGCTCAGCGCGTCATCGGACGACCCGGCGCCGCTGCGGTCAATCCCGGTAGGCACGATCGTACAGGTGGTACTTATTCACCTCGACGCCCTCGAGGACCGCCACGGCGTCATCGGCCAGGACCGCCAGTGAGCTGTACAGCGAGACGAGGTAGGAGGCGATCGCCTTACGGCTGATGCCCATGAACTTCACCGATAGGCCAAGCCCCTGATCGCCGCCGGGACCCGGTTGGTAGAGCCCGACCACACCCTGGCGACGCTCGCCGGTCCGCAGCAGCAGAATCTGCGTCTGGTTGGCATTGATCTCCAGCTTGTTGCTCGGCACAAGCGGGATCCCGCGCCATGTGACCACGGGGGAGCCGAACAGGTTTCTCGTCGTGGGCGGGACACCGCGGCGGGTCGCCTCTCGCAGGAACGCCGCGATCGCCCGCGGGTGTGCGAGGAAGAACGCCGGCTCCTTCCACACATGCGTGATCAGCTCGTCGAGATCGTCGGGTGTGGGCGCTCCGCCCAGGGTCCTGATCGTCTGAGCCGAAGTTACGTTGTTCAGGAGCCCGTAGTCGATGTTGTGCAGCAGCTCGAACTCCTGGCGCTCCTTGACCGTCTCGACCGCGAGTCGCAGCTGCTCCTTGGTCTGATCGTGTGGGTGGCTGTACAGATCCGCGACCCGGGTGTGAACATCGACGACGGTCGTCACCGAGCCCACGAAGTACTCGCGCGGGTTCTCCTCATAGTCGACGAAGGTTTCTGGCAGCTCGCCGCGGTCCTCGCGCTGGGAAGTCGCGGTGAGCACCCTGGACTCATCTCTAACCTTGTTCAGGCGGTAGATACCGGCTTCCACTCCGACCCACGGCAGCAGCTGAACAAGCCACCGGGGCGTGATCGACTGCATCGTCGGGGCGGTCTTCTGGGCGTTGGCGAGCTGGCGTGCGGCGACGTCGCCAAGCGCCAAGCGCTGTTCGTTGTTGGCCATGGACTTCCTTTTCAGATCGAGACCGTGTCCGCCGCGTCCCGTTGCCGCTATGCCCGCGCGCCAGTTGCTGCGCGGACGTCTTGTCCGTCGACGTCGAACAGGCCGGGAACCGAGAAATAGCGCTCGCCGGTGTCGTAGGAGAAGGTGAGGATCGTGGCGCCGTCGGGGATCTCGGGGATCTTCTTGGCGACGGCGGCGAGCGCGGCGCCGGATGAGACGCCGACGAAGATCCCCTCTTCGCGTGCGACGCGCACGGCGTAGGCGAAGGCGTCTTCTTCTGTGACCTGGATCACGCCGTCGAGGGTGTCGAGGTGAAGGTTGTGGGGTACGAATCCAGCGCCGATGCCCTGCAGCTTGTGCGGGGACGGGGCGCCGCCGCTGATCACGGGCGACTTGTCCGGTTCGACCGCGAACGTTTGGAGGTTCGGGAAGTGTTCCTTGAGGACTTCGCTGACGCCGCTGATGTGTCCGCCGGTGCCGACACCGGTGATCAAGTAGTCGATTCCGTCGGGGAAGTCCTGGAGGATCTCCTGGGCGGTAGCGGTGCGGTGGATCTCGACGTTCGCTTCGTTCTCGAATTGCTGCGGGATCCACGCGCCGGGAGTGGTGACGGCGATCTCCTGGGCGCGGTCGATCGCGCCTTTCATGCCCTTCTCGCGGGGAGTCAGCTCGAGGTCGGCACCGTAGACGGCGAACAGCCGGCGACGCTCGACCGACATCGACTCGGGCATCACGAGGATCAGCCGGTAGCCCTTGACGGCGGCCACGATCGCGAGCCCGACGCCGGTGTTGCCGGAGGTCGGCTCGATGATCACGCTGTCGGGGGTGAGGATCCCGCGGCGCTCGGCGTCCTCGATCATCGAGAGGCCGATGCGGTCCTTGATGCTCCCTCCCGGGTTGGCGCGCTCGGCCTTCATCCAGACCTCGACGCGGGGGTCGAACAGGCGATTGATTCGAATGTGCGGCGTGTTCCCGATCGTCTCCAGGATGTTGTTGTACCTAGCCATGGTGCTGCTCCCTTGTCCGAGACGGCGAGGCCACAGAGCCGGTCGCGCTGTCAGATGTTCGGTTCGATGAGATCGTCGGAAGGCGCCGAAGCGTTGCATCAAGGCGACGATCCGCCATCGGGCTACAAGCCAGATGAATAATTGGAACTATAACAGTTGAGTTGCTCGAGTTAGTGCCCAGTAGCTTCCACCGACCGACAGACCAACAGCTTGGCGCTGCAATAGAGGAGCGCCTGATCGACTCGGTACCGAGCGTCGTCACGTGGAGCACCGAGGTCTGGCCGCTGACGCTCGACGCGCGCCACTACGCCTTGCGTAGTAGCACGCGGAACGCGCCGCCGTCCTGCTCGATCGAGAGCAGCTCGTTGCCCGTCTGCCTGGCCCACGCGTGCATGTCGGCTTCGACTCCCGGGTCGGTGGCGAGCACCTCGAGGATCTCGCCGGACTGCAGCGCCTTGATCGCCTTGGCGGTACCGATGACCGGCAGCGGGCACGCTTTGCCCTTGACGTCAAGCGTTTGCGCTGGTGTCGATGAAATCTGGAAATCTGCTGACAACTCCGCGAGTCTCCTTCTCGATCGGCAGCTTCGGTGAATCTGACCAGCACGGCCCCCGCAACGGGCGTGGCCGTAAAAAGCTCAGACTTGCACCCGGTAAAATAGTACAATCTCAATTGATTCCGTCGTCTAGGAGGCTTCATGGAGCAGGCTACGACCACAGATACGGCGGGTGAGCTCGCCGGGATGGATCGATCCGAGCTGGAGGCGTTCATCCGGGAGCTGATCCTCCAGCGCGAGGCCGAGACCCGTGATCCGAACACGCTGACGCTGATTGCGTGGGGTGGCGATCTCGACCGGATCTGGCCGACCACGATCCTCGCGACGACGGCCGCCGCGGGGGGCATGGACGTTGCGGTGTTCTTTACCTTCTGGGGTCTGTTCTCCCTAGTGCGTGAGGAGAAGCGCGTGACCGGCACCAACTGGATGACGAAGGGCATGTCAGTGATGAACCGCCCGAGCGCCTCGCACGCCGGCCTCTCGAAGATGAACCTCAACGGAATGGGTCCGATGATGATGCGCAAGCTCGCCGAGAAGAACGGCGTCGCGCCGCCGGAGGAGCTGCTCGAGATGGCCAAAGAACTCGACGTCAAGCTCTGGCCCTGTCAGATGACGATGGACCTGATGGGCCTCAGGCGCCAGGACCTGATCGACGGGCTCGGCGAGCCGGCCGGGGCGGCAACCGCGCTTGAGCGAATGAAGCGCTCGGCGATCAGCCTGTTCATCTGAGCCACTTCGCGCAACAGTTGCCGGGCAACTGGAACTCCTACGGCGGTGTACCCCTTCCTGTGTGGCTCGGTGCGAAGGGGAGGCTGCCTGCCGCTCCTGGCCAAATCCCCGGACGGAACCGCTGCGGAGAGCGTCGCGCGAGCAACGGAAGACGTCGTTGACGCTAATCATTTTGCGTGACGCTCGCCTACAAGCAGCGCACGACCCCTGCCCGCTTCTTTGCTGCCCATGCGGCCGCTGCCGGGAGGCTTCCGGCGCTCGAGGCCCTCGGCCCGCGTGAAGGGCAGTCGCGGTGACATGTGGGAGGCCGGGCGGAGTTGGAGGCCGGGCGGAGTTGGCGTCGGAGCAAGATGACCGCTTCTCTGCCTCGGGGTAAGCTTCGGCGCAGCGAAATGTTGGCTGCGAACGAAGAGCGGTTTCGCCGGATCTACACGGAGTTTCGGGAGCGCCCCAACGGCGACTACGCCGAGTTGTTGCGCCGGGGCCATGTCAGCTCCCAAGAGGGCGTCGATGTCGACGTGTGGCGGGCCGACATTCGTCGCCAGGCACGCCAGGACCGGATCCGGGTGATCACGAGCCGGGACGGAGCGAGAGGGTTCGCGATGCTCAACCGCAGGATTCCCGACGATCGTGCGATGGACGCGATGCGCGGCGCGCATGATCGTGTCGTCGTGCTGGGGGAACTCCGCGAGCGCAGCCGTCTGCTCGGCCACGAGCTAGACAGTTGGCTTGGGCACCACGACGAGCTGATCGCCACCTGCGAGCGCTGTGGGGCGCGTCTCTACACGCGGCTCAGTCCGGAGCGGATCGAAGACGGCGAAGCCCTCAGCCAGCTCTGCGCCGCGGACGAACTCAGCGATCCTTGAGTATCCCGGCGAACGGCCGGCGCAGCTTCGGGGTTCCCGGTAGGAGTGGCACGCCCCCGGCCACCTATCGCTCTGGCAGCCCGACGAACCGCTGCTGATAGTCGGACACGCGCTCTCGGACGACGACGTCGGCTGGGAGCAGGTGCGGGGCGAATCCGAGGCTCTGGCTCGTCGCGGTGCGGCGTCGTCAGGAGGTGGGGCGAATAACCGCGAAATGAGGGGGGTTTGACGCCCCGCCTCGGCCCCGAGCCCTCCGATGAGCACTTAGATCGCCGAGCACCGGCGCGCGGCGGATCTTCCAGCCCGCCGCCCGGGCGACCAGCCCCGCGGCGAGCGTCGGCTTGCTCGCGACCTCCAGCTCGGCGGGGATCTTCGCCTCCCGTCGGCACG
>JBKQKK010000252.1:0-5611 GCA_052147535.1 Solirubrobacteraceae bacterium
GGTCGGCCGATCCCGGCCAGATGTGGACCTTCCCGGCGCGCTTCCTGGCGGAGTTCTTTGATCATCACGGCATGCTCTCGCTGGGTGGTCGGCCGCGCTGGCGGACGATCCGCGGGGGATCGGCCCGGTACGTGGAGGCGCTGACGGGACCGTTCGGCGACCGGTTGCGGCTGCACACGCCGGTTGATGCGGTCACGCGCCACCGAGATCACGTGTTGGTCAAGCCGCGCGGCGGTGAGGCAGAGCGGTTCGACGAGGTGGTGCTCGCGACTCATTCCGATCAGGCGCTGGCGCTGCTTGGCGACGCCAGCGATCGTGAGCGCGAGATCCTCGGCGCGATCCCCTATCAGGCCAACGAGGCGGTGCTCCACACCGACGTGCGGATGCTGCCCCGCCGCCGGCGTGCGTGGGCGAGCTGGAACTACCACCTGCTCGCCCAGCCGAAGCGCGCGGCCACGGTCACCTACCACATGAACCGCCTGCAGTCGCTGCGCGCCGAGCGCGAGTTCTGCGTGACACTCAACCGCACCGAGGCGATCGACCCGGCCCACGTGATCCGCACGATCCCCTACGCGCACCCGGTGTACACGGCCGCGGGAATCAGGGCGCAGGCGCGGGTGGATGAGATCGATGGGCGTAACCGGACGCATTTCTGCGGCGCCTACTGGGGATCGGGGTTCCACGAGGACGGCGTCCTCAGCGGGTTGCGCGTCGGCGAGCACTTCGGAGCGCGGCTGTGAGCGTGTCCTGCATCTATGAGGGCACGATCCGCCACCGGCGCTTTGACCCCCGGCACGAGTTCAGCCATCGGCTGGCGCTCGCGTATCTCGATCTGGACGAGCTCCCCGGGCTGCTCGACGGCCGGCTGGTCGCCCGGCGGCCGGGACTGGTCCGCTTTGATCGCCGGGATTACCTGGGTGATCCCGGCGTGCCGCTCGATCGCGCGGTCCGCGACCTGGTCAAGGACCAGACAGGCGCGCGGCCCACGGGTCCGATCCGGGTGCTGACCCACTTACGCTCGTTCGGGCACTGCTTTAACCCGGTCAGCTTCTACTACTGCATCGACCCGGGCGGCGAGCGCGTGCAAGCGCTCGTCGCGGAGGTCACGAACACGCCGTGGGGAGAGCGGCACACGTACGTGCTGGCAGGCGAGCAGGGAAGCTCTGGCGTGCTCGATGGTCAGTTCGACAAGGCGCTGCACGTGTCGCCGTTCATGGGCATGGATCACCGTTATCACGCTCGGGCGGCGATGCCCGCCCAGACGCTGTCGGTACATATCGCCTCGAGCCGCGCGGGCGTCACCGTGTTTGACGCGACGCTCGCGCTGCGCCGCCGCCAGCTGACGCGGGCATCGATGGCGCAGATCACCGCCCGCTATCCACTCGCGACAGTCCGGGTGCTGGGACTGATCTACGCCCACGCGCTGGGCCTGAAGCTCGCGGGCGTGCCCGTCCACCGCCACCCGCAGACGGGAAGCGCATGAGCGCCTGGCTGTGCCGCTGGCTTGTGTCGCTCCTGCTGGCGCGGATCAAGGCCGGCAGCCTGATCGTCTTCGAGGGCGACGCGCGGCGCGTCTACGGCTCCGGGGCGCCCGCCGCGACCGTCCGGATCGACTCCCCGCGGACTTGGCGGAAACTACTTGGAGGCAGCCGCGGGATGGCGGAGGCGTTTGCGCAAGGTCTATGGGACTCGCCCGATCTGGTCGCGTTGATCAGGCTCGCGGCGCGCAACGCCGGTGGGCTTGACCGGCTGCGTTCGCTGCTCGCACCGCTGCGCTGGCCGCTGCAGCGCGCTCGGGCGCTTGTAGGCCGCAGCACCAGGCGCCGGCGTCGGCGCGACATCGCCGCCCACTACGACCTCGGCAACGAGCTCTTCTCGCGGATGCTCGATCCGACGATGAGCTACTCGTGCGCGGTTTTCGAGCACGATGCGATGACGCTCGAGCAGGCGCAGGTCGCGAAGCTCGAACGTGTCTGCGAGCAGCTTGACCTCGGTCCCGAGGATCGCGTGCTCGAGATCGGCACCGGCTGGGGTGCGTTCGCGGTTCACGCCGCCGCGACCCGCGGCTGCCACGTGACCACGACCACGATCTCGCGCGAGCAGCACGATTACGCCGTCGAGCAGGTCCGCCACGCGGGACTGAACGACAAGGTCACGGTGCTGATGGAGGACTACCGCGACCTGCGTGGCCGCTACGACAAGCTCGTCTCGATCGAGATGATCGAGGCGGTCGGCTGGCAGCACATCGGCACGTTCTTCGCCACCTGCTCCGAGCTGCTGGCTCCGGACGGCGCGATGCTGCTGCAGGCGATCACGATCGACGACCGCGCCTACGGGGTCGAGAAGGCATCGAAGTCGTTCATCAACGCCTACATCTTCCCGGGCGGATGCCTGCCCTCGCTCGAAGTGATCACGCGCAACCTCGCGCGGCGAACCGACATGCAAGCGGTGGGGCTCGTGGACCTCACGCCGCACTACGTCGAGACGCTCCGGCGCTGGCGCAAGGCGTTCACCGCGCATGCCGACGCGCTCGCGCAGCTCGGCTACGATGAACGCTTCCGGAGGCTCTGGAGGCTGTACCTCGCCTATTGCGAAGCCGGCTTCGCGGAGCGGCGGATCTGTGACGTCCAGCTGCTGCTGACCAAGCCCCGGTCGCGGATCGCCTCACGCACGCACGACAGCCTCTCCGGCCACAGCCAGCGGCCCGACCTGTCCCTGAGCGCATGACTGGCTCGCTGCTCGACGATGTCCTTGACCGCACGGTCCTCGTCGGTTACGCGAGCGTCGGCTACCGGGTCCGCAGTCACGGCTGGAGCGCGTCGGAGCTGCGGCCGATGAACGGCAAGGGTGTGCTCATCACGGGCGCAAGCTCCGGGCTTGGCCTGGCTGCCGGCGAGGGCTTCGCGCGTCTCGGCGCCACGGTCTGGCTGGTCGTCCGAACCCGGGAGCGCGGCGAGCCCGCGCGCGCGAGGATCGCCGAGCGGTCAGGTAGCGACGACGTGCACGTAGGGGTCTGCGACCTCAGCAACCTCGAGTCGGTCCGCCAGTTCGCCGGACGCTTTGGAGATCAGGCGTCGCGCCTGGATGTGCTGGTCAACAACGCCGGCGTGATGACGCAGGAACGCGCGCTGTCTGCCGACGGGATCGAGCTCACGCTCGCGACCAACGTCGTCGGCCCGTTTGCGCTGACGAACCTGCTGATCCCACTGCTCCAAGAAAGTGGCGCGGCGCGGATCATCAACGTGTCCTCCGGCGGCATGTACACCCAGAAGCTCAGGGTCGAGGACCTCCAAAGCGAGCACGGCCAGTTCGACGGGCCAACGGTCTACGCGCGCACCAAGCGCGCGCAGGTGATCCTCACCGAGATCTGGGCGCAGCAGCTGGCCGGCACCGGCGTAGTGGTCCACGCGATGCACCCAGGCTGGGCAGACACCCCCGGCGTGCGATCCTCGCTGCCGCGCTTCTACAGAGCGACACGACCGCTGCTCAGAACGCCCGCGCAGGGCGCCGACACGATCGTCTGGCTCGGAGCGGCGGCCGAACCGGGCCGCAGTTCCGGCCGGTTCTGGCATGACCGCCGCCCGCGCCCCACACACCTGCTGCCATGGACCAGAGAGACGCGACAGGAGCGCGAGCGCCTCCTCGCCGAGTGCGTACGACTCAGCGCCTTGCAGATCACCAGTCCCGGCCCGGCGAGCTCTAACCCCCAAGGAGAACCGTGATGGCCCACTATCGAGCAACGATCGACATCCAGCAACCCCGCGAGGACGTGTTCGCATACCTCAGCGACTTCTCGACAACCGAGCAATGGGATCCGGGCGTCGTCGAGGCCAAGTGTGTCAACGGCGCGGCGGTCGGCCAAGGAAGCGAGTTCCGGCTGGTGGCCCAGTTCCTCGGCCGCAAGAACGAGCTCACCTATCGGATCGTCGAGTACGACCCCCCGCACGCCGTCACCTTCCTCGGGGAGAACGCCACCGTGACCTCGCGCGACAGAATCACATTCGAGGAGATCGCGGAGGGCACACGCGTCACCTACGACGCCGACCTCGCGCTGAAAAGCCTGCTCAGGATCGCCGACCCGCTCCTGGGGCTAGCGTTCTCTCGTGTCGGCGATCGCGCCCTCGCTGGTCTGCGGCGCACGCTCGCGCCCTCGCAGCCGCAAACGTTGAGCCCGCTAACCGGACGCGCGCTCGACGGCAAGGAGTACGAGCTGCCAAGCGATCTTCCAAAGCAGCACAACGTCCTCGTCGTCGCGTTCCGCCGCGAGCAGCAGCACCTCGTCGATCAGTGGCTGCCGTGGCTGATCGACCTCGAGCAGAACCGCGCCGACGTCGCCGTCTACGAGCTACCGGTGCTCTCATCCGTCTACGGCCCGGCGCGATGGTTCATCGACGGTGGCATGACGCGCGGGATCCCGGACGCGGCCGCTCGCGCCCGCACGATCACCGTCTACACCAACCTCGACAAGGTCCTAGACAACCTCGGGCTTGCTGGAACCGACACGATCGCGGTCCTGATTGTCGAGCGCTCCGGCCGCATCTTGGCACGCGAGACAGGCCGCTTTGAGGAACAGAAGGCGCAGCCGCTGGCCGCCTTACTCGCGCCGACACAGTCGTCCGGCGCGA
Organism: Solirubrobacteraceae bacterium; assembly: GCA_052147535.1. GTDB lineage: Bacteria > Actinomycetota > Thermoleophilia > Solirubrobacterales > Solirubrobacteraceae > Palsa-465. The sequence continues at coordinate 4,626 of JBKQKK010000252.1, forward strand.
CCGCGGCATGAGCGCCCGCGTGCTCGTTACCGGCGCGACCGGATTCATCGGCGCTCGCCTCGCCGCCGGGCTGGCAAGCTCGGGACGGGAGGTACGATGCCTGGTGCGCGACCGCGGCGGGAGTCTCGCCCGCGCGCTCGAGCGCGACGGGTTCGATCTGCACGAGGGTGATGTGTTGCGTCCGGAGACGCTCCGCGGAGCGGGGCACGGCATCGACGTGGCGTATTACATGATCCACTCGATGGGCCGCGGCGGGCCGAAGGACTTCGCCGCCAGCGAGCGCGCCGCCGCCACCGCCACCGCCGGGATGGCACGCGCGGAGGGGATCGAGCGCGTCATCTATCTCGGCGGTCTCGGTGACCGGCCGCAGTCCCAGCACCTGCGCAGCCGACACGAGACCGCGCTCGCGCTCCGCCAGCAGGGCCCGCCGCTGACCTACTTCCGCGCCGGAATGGTAGTCGGGGCGCAGAGCGAGTCCTACCGCACGCTGCGCTATCTCGTCCAGCGACTCCCCGCGATGATCGCGCCAGCCTGGCTTCAGAACGCGACCCAGCCGATCGTGATCGACGACACCTTGAGCTACCTGATCGAGGCACTGACAGTCGAGCAGTCCACCGGCAGAGAGATTCAGATCGGCGGGCCCGACGTGCTCACCTACGGCGAGATGCTCGACCGGATGGCAGAGGTCCTCGACATCCGTCGCCGGCCGCGGATCCCGGTGCCGCTGATCACCCCGTGGCTCTCCTCGCTCTGGATCGGGCTCGTCACACCGGTCGACGCCGGGGTCGCAAGACCATTGATCGAAGGACTCGCCGTGCCGACTGTCGTCACCGACCCCTCCGGAATGAGACTGTTCGACATCGCCCCCATCGACTTCGACCAGGCGCTCCGCCAAGCCGTGGCCGAAGACCCGGAACTGGTGAACGCGTGAGAGTGCTCGGACGTCTCTTCGTCTCGCGTCCCGGCGGGCACGGGCACGGCCGCCC
>JBKQKK010000253.1:0-9092 GCA_052147535.1 Solirubrobacteraceae bacterium
GCTCGCGCGCTTAACGCCAACGGCAGCCCCGATGTCAGCTTCGGCTTGCAGGTCGTGCCTGAGACCCAGTGCCCCGGTCACCCTGGCGGCCCTGGGTTCGGCAACCTCGCCCAAGCGGCCGCGTTCAACGACAACACGCTGCTGGTGGTCGGCAACTGCGGAAGTGGAGCCGGGCTCGGCGAGCAGCCGGCGGTGTGGGAGTTCAACGAGCAGGGGCAGCTGCTGTCCACTCACACGCTCACCACGTTCACCGAGAACTCGCTCCCGCCCGGGTTCACCAACGAGAGCCAGTTCACGGCGACCGCCATCGCCCCCGGCCCGGGCGGCTCCGACTACATCGCCGGCGACTTCGAGGGAACCTTCTCCAACGGCCAGGACCAGTTCAGGATCTTCCTCGCGCAGTTCGACCAGCCCACCGGCGGCTTCGTCGACACGTTCGGCGACCAGAGCATCGGGTACGAGATCTACGGCCTGGGAGCGGCCAACACCCACTTCTTCAACCCGAACTTTATCGACGGCGCTACTGCGGTGACGACCGACCTGAACGGCCTGCCCGTGGTCGCCGGCTACTCCGAGGGCGCCGATGGGGGAGCGTTCGCGATCGCGAGGTTCTCCACCGCCGGCGTGCCTGACCAGAGCTTCGGTGACGACAGCCAGCTGGTGATCCCTATCGGCACGCCCTCCTCTACGACGATCGCCGAAGCCAACACAGTCGCGGTCCGCTCGGACGGCAAGATCTGGCTCTCGGGGACGGTCCTCAACGACGACGGCACCGTCAACGGCCTGGCCGTCGTCCGGCTCGGCCCGCTCGGCCAGGTCGATGACACGTTCGGCCTCAACGACAACGGCCAGCAGGTCTACGCCGTGCCGTCCGGACAGTTCGTCAGCGGCCCGGGAGCGCTGTCCATCCAGTCGAACGGGTTCCCGGTGATCGCAGCGGATGGTGGCTCGCTCAGCGGCGGTGGCGAGGCGTTCGTGCTCGCTCGCCTCACCTCCGAGGTGTGCGCGCTGTGCGGTGCCACCACGGTCACCTCGGCACCGGGCTCCGTCACGTTCACCATCGAGCACGAAGCAGGGGGTCCCGCGATGGGGATCCTCGTGCAGCGCCGCGTCCACGGCAAGCTCGTACAGGTCGGCCGGGTCCCGTTCGGGCGCCAACGACTCGGGCGCGTGCGGCTGAAGTGGAACCGCGAGATCGCCGGCAAGCCGCTCAAGCCCGGAACTTACCTGATAACGGTGCGCGCGCTCGACCAGCAGGGACACATCGTCGCGCTCGGCAAACCCGACCGCATTGTGATCCGACTCGCCCGACAGTAACCGGGTCCGTCGCTCCCCGCCGCCTCCGCCCCGCGCTCGGTACCAGCTACCGGGCGTGGGGCCCCGCGGCAGGCCGAGCGCCGCGGGCGAGCGCGGGGCGTGGCCCGTGGACGAATCACCGAGTGAGCCATGCTCTCGCTCCGCCGCAAGGATCGCCGGTTCGCACGACAATCTGCCGCCAAGACCGCGCGCCGGCACCGCCAACCCCACCGCGATTGAGCGACAGCCTCCGGGCGCGGGTAAATAGGCACTACCTGCCGCGGCGCGGTAAACGCGCGCACAGATGACAGGCTCCCAGCGCAACCGTGGTACCAGGTCGACGCGAGGCATCGGCTTAACGAGCCCGGAACTCACACGATCCCAAGCCCACATGACGCTGGACAGGGGCTCCGGGAGGAGCTGCATAAGCGTGGCACAGCTGCGCCCTCTCTGCCAAGCTCGTATGAGACAGCTTCCGCTGTTGGATTACTAAGCCTGAGGGCGCTCCGCGCCGGAGGGGGTCTCCGACCCCGAGCTGGCCGAAAAGCCCGTCGGCAGCGGTTCACGGCGAGTACAAGCTGTCGATCGCGCGTGAGGCCGACTACTGCCAGCGGCCGGGTGAGATCGGCGCGTTGCTGCGGCGCGAGGGGTTGTATAGCTCGCATCTTGGGAACTGGCGTGCACAGCGCGACGCGGGCGCACTCCGCGGGCTGGAACCGAAGCCGCGGGGTCCGCGACTGGTGAGCGGGGATGCTGTTGAGGTCGCGCGGTTGCGTGGGGAGCTGGACCACGCCGCGCGTCGGGCGCTTCCGCATCCGAGCCGCCGGCGGCGGGAGCGGAAGCCAGCGTCGCGCGTCCGCTCGGGCGACGAAGCGGCAGCGCCGAGCGCCCTTGCGAGGCCGCGAACGTTGGTGCACCGGCTCGAGGTGCTGCCAGGAGTTGCCCGCTGTTGAACCGGGCCACTGCTCGCCGATCTGTCGAAGAGGCCTCAGGCCCGCGCGACTGCCTCGACAGACGACGGGCCCAGTGGTCGGCGGTGCCTGCGCAAGTGCTCTTTCCCTGCTGGCGACAACGCGACTACCGCGCCGTACCCGGGCGCATGGCGTCGCTCGATGAGCCCGCGGTCGTTCGCCTCTTCCCAGACCGGCAGACGCGGGCACGAGGTTCTCCAGGCATCGAGCGTCTCCGGATACCGCCGGATGTCTGGACCGATCCAGTCGAGCAGATCGAGGATCAACGATTCGATGACATCACTCACTGGGAAACCACACGACACGCGCCGGCCACGCGACGGCGCACGTCATAAGTTGGAGCTCGCCGCAAAAACTCCGGTATCTCGGTTCCGGTCGCTCGCCGAGACTGGGCGCGCCGATAACGAGAATCTCGAGGCCCTCCGGCCCGGCCTCGTAGTCTCGCCACGTACCGGGCGGGACGCGCACCGCGTCCCATTCCTTGAGCTCGACGATCTCGTCGTCGACCTTCATCCGCCCGCTCCCGCGCAAGACCACGTACACCTCCTCCTGCTTCTTGTGCGTGTGGCCGTACGGAAAGCGATAGCCGGGCGGGACGCGCTGGTAGCCCAGGCCGGACTTCTCGAGCTCGAGCGCGTCGGTCGCCAAGCGGAACTCCAGGTCCGGCGCGCCGTCAAACCTGGACCCGACGTCCTCCAAGTCCACCTTGAGGTTCCTGAGCGTGAACGGCACAGCGCAATCCTATCGCGCCCCTGGCTCTGGCTGAGGTCGCCGATCTAGGAGGTTGGTGTCAAACGCGTCCATTTGCGCGGACGAATTCGGGCCTCGAAAACTGACGCTCTGTAAGCCCGCCTGCGGCCCTCGGACAGGTCCGTCCGGCCGATTTGGTGTCCGGAAGCGCGGTTTTCGAAGACAGAATCGCGGGTATCTCGAAACACACCAACCTCCTAGTGCGTCAAGCGCCGCGGTGCCAGGTTCCTTCCCGGCGGCGCTCCACGGTCAGACACATGCATTGCAGGAGCCCTGGTGAACCTACGCCGTTGCATTGACACCGTCGCTATCTACAGCACTCCTGAGACGCGACCCCCCGGCATCGCGCTTCCCCTTGCGCGAGAAGCGATCGTCACCGCTCAGTGCTCCTTTCGCGAACAAGCGGAACAGATCGGCGCCGTGATCGAGCGCCTTGTCGCTTCCGCGCAACCGGACTGGGGTTCGCCGACAAGCACCTGTGCCGCAGGCTCCTCGGCCATAATCGCCTCACGCTCCTCGGCCATCAACGCCAGGAAAACGGTCACGATCGCCGGATCGAACTGGGCGCCCGCGCAGCGTTTCAGTTCGATGATCGCCTGCTCATGCCCGAGCGATTTACGGTAGGGCCGGTCGGTGACCATCGCATCATAAGCGTCGCAGACCGAGACGATCCGGGCGCCGACCGGGATCCGTTCTCCCGCCAGCCCGTGCGGGTAGCCGCCGCCGTCCCAGCGTTCATGATGTGCGCGGACTAGCACGCCCACGGGCGCCAGCGCCGGCGCCGGCGCCGAACTGAGAATCCGCTCGCCCACCACCGGGTGCAGACGCATGGTCAGCCACTCGTCGTCGGTCAACGGGCCGGGCTTAAACAGAATGCTGTCGGGCACGGCGACCTTGCCGACGTCGTGCAGTTCGGCGGCCCGGACCACCTCGTCGATCTGCTCGGAGGTCATGCCGAGCTTACGAGCGGTCGCGCGCGAGAAACGGGCGACATCCTCGTTGTGTTCGCCCAGATCCTCATCGCGTTCTGACAATGCGGACAGCATCATGTCGCGCATCTGTTTGCCGACCGACATGCGCCCGCCCGCCTTCTGCGCGTACATGCGCCGGTCCGCGAGCCCTGCGCGTCCGCGATGGTCCCGGCCTCCTGAGGAATGATGATCACGCCGTAGGCGGTGGTGACCTCATATCCGGAGCCGACCTCTGATAAGGCCAGGCGCACCCGCCCGTTCACCACCGTGTCGATGTCGCGCCGGGCGGGCAGCAGTGCGCAGAACTCGTCGCCGCCGAGACGGTAGGCGAACGCGTCGTCGGGCATTGCGTCAGCCAGCCGGTCGGCCAGGCGGCGCAGCAGCTCATCGCCGGACGGATGCCCGAACGTGTCGTTGTAGTGCTTGAACCCGTTGAGATCAAACAGCACGAACGCTCGCGGTTGAGCGAGCTTCAACGCGGAGTTCAGATCGGCCATCACTTGACGGCGGTTGCCCAGGCCGGTGAGCGGGTCGATCATCGATTGCTCGGTCATCTGCTCGGCGATGGCGCTCGAGGCGCAGTACACCTGCCAGACCCGAATGAGCACGAGCAGCAAGGTGAGCCCGGCGAGGATCTGCGCCATCACGTTAACATGGTTGATGTCGCCGTCGACGAGCAGGCCGATCAGCACGCCTGCGCACAACAACGCCGCCGACAACGCTGTGATGCGGGCATGCTCGTCGGCATGGCGCAGGCGTTGCGCGCGCCGGCGAGGTTTCAGCCATGCGCCCTAGCACATCAGCGCGCAGGCGAGCACCCAGCCGCAGTCCCCGACGCACCCTCCGTTGCCGTAGGTGCCGGCCAGGTGCGCCAGCAGATAATTGAGATCCGACAGCCAGAACGACAGCAGGGCGACGACCATGATGGAGAAGACTCCCTGCGCCCGCCAGCCAGTCATGGCGAACAAGCCGGCGAGCATAGCCAGCAGGATCAGGTCGCCGAGTTCGGTGCCGACCGTCAGCACCCCGCCGGTCGTACTGCCAGCCGCCGTCAACGGGCCGACGATGAGCGCGGCGGTCACGGTGGCGGCGGTCATCACGCCGATCAGGCAGTCTAACCATTGCTCGCCGCTGAGCGTCGGGAACCGCGATTTGATCAGCTTCCAGAGCCCGACGCAGATCGACGGGTAGAAGCTCAAGAAGATCGGGTCAGCTACCGCCTGCGCCTGGGCTCGGCCGTGCGGCACGCATCCTCGCCGCCGCCGACTCCTACCAAGCGATGAGGGAGCGGCGCCCGCACCGACCAGCGCTCGACGCCGCCGGCGCCGAGGCCGAGCTGCTGCGCGACGCGCGCGAGGGCCGTCTGTGCCCGGAGGCGGTCGACGCCGTGCTTGCCGCGGCCGGACACCGCGTCGCGAAACGGCCACGCGAGCTGCCCGCGGGCCTGACGGACCGCGAACTCGAGGTCCTGCTCGCGCTCGCCGCCGGCAAGACCAACAAGGAGATCGCCGAGACCCTCGGCATCTCCGCCAAGACAGCGGGCCACCACGTCCAGCACATCTTCGACAAGACCGGCGCGCGCACCCGAACCGCCGCGACGGTCTGGGCGTTCCGGGCGTGCTCAGCCGACCACGAAACGTATGTCGGTTCCCGTTTTCGAGGTTGTGCTCGCGGCCTTTGCCGTGCTCGTTCTGGGCGGGAGCGCGGCGGCGACGACCTCGACGAGACATTCGGTATTCGGCGAGGCGGGCCGCAGCCAGGTCGTCCTGCCGGGCTTGCGTTCGCTGACGACGGGCATGCTGGGTCGTGCGTCTGTGGTCACCGATAAGGCTTCCATGGCGGCCGCTGCAAGCGGATCCGTGTCCGGGTGGCGTGTTGTCGGCCGGCGTGTGCGCGCCACGACATCCTCACGGAACCAATAATTGGTCGCCGCCCACAACTGAGGCGCTCGAGGCCCGAGATTGGCAGGTGGCCGCATCGCCGCTAAATGGGCAACCGCGGATCTGCCCAGAATTAGCTGGCGAACCGCGCTCCAGCTAGCGCTTGGACCGCGTCGAGTCGGTCGGCGGCGACGATTGGTTTGCCACACCAACTCGTTCGCGCCGCCGGAGCTACTGAGGCGATCGCTTTGACGCTCCGGGCCGTTCGTGGCCCGCGATCGCAAAGGCGAAAAGCGCTGGTGGGCCTCGTTGGTCGGCGTGATCGCACTGCCACGCGAGCGATCGTCCCGGTCCGGATCCGCTTGATGTCCGGGCGCGCCGGTCAGCGCGTCTGCACCTCGGCTTGCAGCCGCGAGAGCTAGCATGATGGCCGTGCGCGGCTGGGCCAGCGCTTTCAACCCACGCAAATGGGCGTCGCTGCACGCCGATCGTTTGCGCGCGATGTATCAAGACGGCCGCGCCGACGCGCTCGCACGCTGGCTCTCGCAACGTTGGGCGTCGCTGTTCGCGATCGGGGTTCTCCCGCGGCGCTGGGTGACGCTCGAGGTGGCTGGCAGGCGCTCGGGTGAGCTGCGCGCCTTCCCGCTTGGGATGGCCGACCTCGATGGTCGCTGGTACCTGGTCTCGATGCTCGGAGAGCGCTGCAACTGGGTGCGCAACGTCCGCGCCGCCCAGGGCCGGGCGGTTATCAGGCATCGCCGTGCGCGTCGCTGTCTGCTCGTCGAGGTGCCGGTCAGCGAGCGCCCAGCGATTATCACGCGCTACCTCGACAAGGTTCCTGGCGCGCGGCCCCACATCCCGGTCGACCGCCACGCGCCGCTCGCGGCGTTCGCGGCCGTTGCCGAGCGCGTCCCCGTCTTCGAGGTGCGCTATGAGGAGGCCGGGAAGCCGGCGCCAGCGAGTTCTCGGAGCGGCTCGTGAAGGCCCGGGCCCAGGCGGTGCGGGCAAGCGTCACGGCGCAAGCCCGCGCGCGGCGCCGCTGGTGGCGCTGGGCGCTCGGGGCGTGGTCGGGGTGGTGCTCCTCGCCGTGCTTGCCGCAGTCGCGCTCGTCGCCTTCACGCAGAGTCACGCTCCGCTCGCTTTGCCGGCGGCGCAAGAGCAGCCAACGCCGGGACCGATGGCCGGCACCTGGATGATCGCGCCCGACTCGCGCGCGGGGTGTCGGATCGCGGAGACGGCGCTCTTCGTCAGCAAAGACGTCGTCGGGCGAGCGGCCGAGATCAACGGCACTGTGCGGATGGCCGCGCACGCGATCGACACCGCATGTCCGCGTCGACGTCCGCTCGCTCACGGTCGGCGGTACGCATAAGCGTGACCTTCGCGCTTAAGGCGCGTCTCAACGGGACGATGATCGACCTCGTCGGAACGGCGCGCGTCGTGCTTGCGCGCTGGGGGGTGAAGCCGCCCGCCGGCTTCGGTCCGCTCGGCTCGCTCGCGGGCGAGGCGCGCGCCGAGTTCCTCGTCCTATTCAGCCGCTCGGCGCGCGGCGCCTAAGCTCTTGGTGTCCATCGGAATACCGCACGAGTCGGCGAAAACTTCCAGTCAAAGGTCGGGAGGTAGCCCGTCTCGGCTGGAAGCAGCCGTCCATGACCTGTCGGCTGATGCAGCTGCGTTGCCGCTGAAGCAGACGCGCCCGGTGATCGCCCCGTGCTCCTCCATGCCTAGGTAAACGCTGGTTTGTGCACTGCTCGGTGTTGGCCCGCATTCGGCGACCAGCAGGACTGTGCTTCGTGGTTTCGACGGCCATCGTTGCGCGGATCGGGAGCCTCCACAGGCCGACGTGCTAGCCAACTTCTTGCAAGCACTCTGGTCGGAGCGGGCCGAATCGAAGATCGCGTCCCTTTTCACCGGGCGAGCTAGCGGCGCCCCAAGCGCAAGCGGGTGTCTCAGCGGCTGGCCGAGCTAAACAGTGAGATGTCGTTGCTTGGGGCCAACTGCGACGACGTGGTCGAGGCGCTGCGAGGTCGTTGCTTCCGCGGGCGCTGCTTGCCAGAGCTGCACATGCACAGCGGTGTCGCCATCTCTCACGGCGCGATCGAGCTTAGGGCTAAGGTTCTCGATGGCAGCCCGATCCTCACGTCCGGCGCGACCGTCTTCGGATTGACGCCTGACGGCATCACCGAGCAGCCGATTGTCCTTGCGGAGGGGTCTCCGATCGGCGCCCCGGTCATCAGCAACGTGTACGTGTACGTAGTGGAAGATCCGAACTGGAGTTCGCCGGTTTTCGCGGACGCACGAGGGCCGGCGCTGTGCACGCTCGGCGAGGACGTCGCGTTCACATCTGCTTTGACCGGTCTCGGTTGGACGCAAACGTGCGCTGATCGTTCGACTTGTGCGACGAGCAGGCCGCCGCAACGGACGTCGTCGGCGGGCGCGCGAACATGCATGCGCACTTTTCCGCCGCCTACGACGTGCGATAGCGGATCCCGAATGAGACGCTTGGCCGGCGGAGTTGGGGAGCGAGCATCGATCGTCCGGCTGGACGACAGGGCTGGCGCTCCTTGGGCACGGGCAGCGACTCTTGAGCGACCCGCAGAGCTTGCCCGCCGGCGGTCTCCTATATCGCTGAGTCGCGAAGCAGTCGCCCGACGAGTTGGCGATCTCCTACGTCCCGACCAGGGAAGCGATCGTCGGCCACGATGTCGGCCAGCACGGGCGGGCGCGATTCGTTTGTCGCCACAGCGATTGTCCCGTCCCATGGCGCCCACATGACGAAAGCACTCGCCGGCCACGTGCTCGCTTTCCGCGCGAAGCGCAACGCTCCGATGCGATGCCGAGATACGCGTCGGGAAACAAATGCAGGTGCCGCGGAGGAATCATCGACGATGCGCCCGTCGACCGGGTGAGCCTCGACGGTCGAGGGCGGCGTGAATGTGCTCGGCGACGTCGACGTCGACGGTGCTCGCGCCGACCTAGTCGGCGCCGCCGGCTACACGCTCGCAGCTCTACGGAGACGGCACCGACCGCCCCTGTTGACGCGCTGTTTTCCGTCCGCTACCCGGACCGGAGTTGACCTAAATCACGGTTAGGCTTGGCGGCACGGTCAATGAACAGGAGGAGGGGCAGGATGTCGGAACGCGACGAGTACATCCCCGGCGTGCCGTGCTGGGTCGATGCGAGCTACAAGGACCCGGAGAGCGTGCTGCCGTTCTACCGTGGGCTGT
>JBKQKK010000254.1:0-22791 GCA_052147535.1 Solirubrobacteraceae bacterium
TTGAGCGAACCATCGACGCCCTGCGCCGCCTTGAGGCGAACCTCGCCAAGACCGGCCAGACCGTCAAGCGGACGGGACATCACACCTACGCGCTCGCGGCCCGACCAGGGATCGTCACCATCGCGGAAATCGCCCGCTGCCGGCGAGCCGACCGCAAGCCACTTGACCTCGCAGCCGCGAGCGTGCTGCACCGCGCGCTCACCCGCCCGCCCGAAGAGCGCGCCCGCGACGCTCTCCCCAGCCCAGCGGAGCACGGCGCCGCCGCGCGGTTGATCGCCGCTGGCCTGCTCGAGGAGAAAGCCAGCGTGCTCGGCCAACACAGCGCGCCGAAGCCATCTTCACGGCCACCTGAGGCCACCGCCTTCGCGGCCACCCCCCGTTGTCCTCGAGCGGGCGGTTGAGCTGATCCTCGAGGCCCAGCAGCCGCAGCGTCGCTCGGCCGATGCCCGGGGCGGTGTCCGCGCGAGGCGCGGGCGGGTCGAGCTGCTCGATCTCGCCCGGGTGGTGATCGGCGCGAAACGGACGCTCGCGCGCCGCCGTGCGCGTCGGGCCCACGCCTTGAGCTCCCTCGCGTCCTCGCGACGACGCTCAACCGCCCGCGCGCGGGCGGCCGCGTCAAGCTCGACGGAGGGACGGGCGGTCGCGAGCCATTGGCCTTTATGGAACACCTCGATCCACCGCCGGTCGTGCGGCATGTGCGCGACCTCGACCTCCTCCCCGACCATCCCCCACAGCTCATCGGCGAAGTACACGTCACTGTTGTGATGGATCCTGTCCTTCTGCACCACCTTGGTTCTGCGCGCCAACAGCATCCACCGCGCCTAGCTGATGCTCGAGCGCTCGGACCGGGGTCGGGTCCGAGCGCCACATCTCAAGCGGCGTGCGGCCCGCCAGCGCCGTGTGCCCACGGCGCGTGTTGTACCGATCCACGGCTCTTGCTGTCCGCGCATAGGAGCGCGCGCCCGCGCGGACCGCAAGGTACGCGTCGCACGAACGAAGCCGGTCTACGTCGTCCGCGCAGCCTGCCGCGTCATGAGACGCCGCTCCCATCGCGTGGCGGCGCGCGCTCGTCGGTGCCGTGTGGCTAATGGACTCGCGTCCACGTTCCGCTCCAGATGAAGCCGCGGATCCCGCAGGCATCATCGCCGCCGACCGGCTCTAGCTTGAGCGTGGTCCCGCTGACCGCCCATGTGTAGGTCGCCGGGGGGCCCCACTGCTCACACCACGCGCCTCCCAGCCGGGCGGTGTTGTCATTGGGCCCGGATGTGACCGCGCCGCGCACAGAGAACGTCGTGGCCCCGGGTGTCCAGTCGCTGGCGAACTCGGTCCCAGCGCCGGTCGAGGGGATGGCCGTGCACGGCGTGTCGGTGCAGGGGAACGTGTCGAAGATCCAGCGCCGCTCGAACGTGATCTTGTAGACGCCGGGCGGGGTGAGTGTGTTTTCCGGGTTGCCAAGGCTGCCGGCCGCGGGCGCGCCCGACGTGTTCTTGACGTCGCGCTCCCAGCTGCCGGCGAGCGCTGCGGGGACCTCGGGGGGCGGGAGCACACGGGCGATCAGCGTGTCTGTGGCAGCACGTCCGTGCACAGGAATGACCCGCACCTCGAACCGGTGCTCACCGGGCGACAGAAAGCTCGTGACGAGATACCCACCGAAGTCAGCGTAGACGTATGGCGCTGCCGCGTCGGGCTCGACCCAGGCCAGCCGGCCGTCGATCAGCCACTCGATCTCACTGATCTGCGATTGGGGAAGAGCGGGATCTGCGGCCCACTGGATCCGGCGTGGCAGCACGGTCATGCCATCGAGCGTCGAGGCGACCTTGAACGGCCCTGTCCTCGCCGGCGCCCCCTGCGACGAGCTCGTCGAGGCACCGCCTGCTGGGACCGCGGTCGATGAGCTAGACGGGGAGCGGCTGGTCGTTCCGCATCCCGTCGATCCGAGCGCCAGGACCGTCGAGCACCCCATCGCAACGAGGACCCGTGACCGACTTCCCGTGGCGAGCTTCCTTTGTCGTGGGGACGCCGTTGCCGCGGCGCCCGCAACCTCGATAAAGCCGCCAATCGCCCTCAGCACGCTGAAGAGCCTGAACGCCAACGCGACCCGCCGAGTCGCACCTCGCCACCTCGCCCCGTCTACCCCGTAACGCATCTTCCCGATCACTCCCGTGCCCGCCCAGCCATTTCCGATACTCATTGCCAGCCTCTGTCGGTCGCATGTGAGGTGCCCGGCGGAACTGTTGCGGGGGCCGGTAACTGATCGGTAAACGCCTGCAAATCAGTGGTGTTGGCGGCCGACGGTCGGTGATAGCGTTTACCTCTCTTCGAGGCAGAGATCGGGTATGGAGTTCATGATTCTTGGCCCGTTCGAGGTGCTTGAGCGGGGACAGAAGCTGGCGTTGGGCGCCGCCGGGCAGCAGGCATTGCTGGCGGTGCTCCTGCTGCACCGTGATCAGGTCGTCGCGTCCGACCGGCTGATCGATCTGCTGTGGGGGGAGCATCCGCCGCGCACGGCAGCCAAGACGGTTCAGGTGTATGTCTCGCGGCTGCGGAACGTGTTGGGCGATCAGCTGCTGCAGACCGAGGGTCGCGGATACCGGTTGGTGGTCGCGGCCGACCGGGTCGATGCCGAGCGGTTCGAGCGGCTCAGCCGGGAGGGGCGGGCTGAGTTCGACGCGGGGGACGCGAGGCGGGCTGTCGGTTTGTTCGGTGACGCGCTCGAGCTGTGGCGTGGCGCGCCGCTGGCGGATTTTGCGTATGAGCGGTTCGCTCGGGCGGAGATCGAGCGTTTGGCGGAGTTGAAGCTGGCCGTGATCGAGGATCGGCTCGATGCCGAGCTGACCCTTGGTGGCGATGGGCGGTTGGTGCCGGAGCTGGAGGTGCTCGTGGGCGCTAATCCGTTGCGCGAGCGGCTCCGGGGGCAGTTGATGCTGGCGTTGTATCGGGCCGGCCGGCACTCCGATGCGCTGGCGGTCTATCGGCAGGCGAGCACGATCCTCCGCGACGAGCTCGGTCTGGACCCGAGTCCGGCGCTGCGGGAACTGGAGCGGCGGATCCTCGATCACGACCCGTCACTGAGCGGCGGCGAGCGAGCGGAGAGGAACGGTGGGGCGATGCGGCCAGCGTTGTGCCCGTTTAAGGGCATTGGCGCGTTTGACCGCTTTGACGCCGGCCTGTTCTTTGGGCGCGAGCGGGTCGTCGGGGACCTGGTCGCGCGGGTCGCGGAGGGAGATCTGGTCGGGATCATCGGCCCGTCAGGAATCGGGAAGTCGTCTCTGTTGCGCGCCGGAGTGCTGGCGGCGCTGAGCGGCGGGGCGCTGCCGGGCAGCGGCCGCTGGCGCCAAGTGCTGCTGCGTCCCGGAGAGCATCCCGCTGACCAGCTACTCAACGCGCTCGGCGGCGTCCAGCTGGACGCGGTGCTGGACTCGCTGCCGGCGGGCGAGCGTCTCGTGATCGCCGTTGACCAGTTCGAGGAGCTGTTCACGCAGTGCGAGAGCGAGCCCGAACGCCGCAGGATGATCGCAGCGCTCGCGACCGCCGCGCGTGACGCCGACCGGCGGGCGGTGGTGATCGTCGCGCTGCGCAGCGACTTCTACGGCCGCCTCGCCCCCTATCAAGGGTTCGCGCAGCTACTCAGTCGCAGCCACGTGCTGGTCGGACCGATGGACCAGGCAGAGCTCGCCAGCGCGATCGAGAAGCCGGCGACGCTGGCCGGCCTGGATGTCGACGAGCGGCTCGTTGACGAGCTCGTGTCGGATGTCGCCGGTGAGCTCGGTGGTCTGCCGTTGCTGTCCGCGGCGCTGTTGGAGCTGTGGCGCGCCGGCGAGGGCCGCGCGCTGAGGCTCGAGACCTACCGCGCGAGCGGCGGGATCCACGCCGCAGTAGCGCGGCTCGCCGAGGACGCGTACGGGCAACTCGACGAACCCGCCCGCGAGATCGCCCGCAGCGTGATGCTCCGCCTCGCCGGAGAGCAGGACGGCACACCGACCCGGCGCCGAGCACCAGCCGCAGAACTTGAGGCGATCGACGGAGCGGCACCGGTACTCGCGACCTTGATCGACGCGCGACTGCTGACGCAGGCTGCCGGCAGCGTCGAGCTTACGCACGAGGCGCTGCTGCTGCACTGGCCGCGTTACGCCGAGTGGCGCGCCGCGGACCGCGTCGGCAACCAAATCCGGGCCCACCTCGCAACGGCCGCTCGTGAGTGGGACGCACATAGCAGAGACACCGCCGACGTCTACCGAGGCGCCCGGCTCGCTGGCGTCCTCGACTGGGCGGCCCAGCACGGCGACCAACTCAACCCACTGGAGCACGCATTCATCGATGCCAGCCGCATCGAAACCGATCGCGAGCAACGCCGCCAGCAGCTCCAGAACCGGCGTCTGCGGGAGCTGCTCGGGATCGCCGGCGTGCTGGCGTGCGCAGCCGTGGTTGCAGCGATCGTCGCGGTGGCGAATCAGCAGTCCGCGAACGCTAAGGCCCGCCGGGTGACCGCGGCCGACCGGGTGGCGGTCGGCCGCGAGCTCACCGCGCAGGCGGTGAGCGAGCCCGACCTGCGGCTGGCGATGAAGATGGCGCGCGAGGCGGTCGCGCTCGACGGCTCTGCGGAGAAGCCGGAGTGCGTTGCTTGCGACGCTCGACCGGTATCCGGCGATCATCGGCGCGCTGACGCTCCCGGGGAGCGCCACCGCGCAGCCCCTGTACAACGGCTATGACTTCCGGTCCCTTGTCGGGGAAGGTCTCGGCCCGCAGGGGCTGCCGGCGTTCAGCCCGGACGGCCGGCAACTGGCGGTCGGAGACAGCCTCGGCCCAGTGCGCCTGTACGACGCCGCGACCCACACCCTCCTCGCGACGGGAGCGAACGACTTCGTCGCGTACCAGCCGCCGGTGTACTCGCCGGACGGCTCGTTGATCGTGTACAACGGCAGCGAGGGCGACGAGGACCTCGAGGTTCGCAGTGCGCAAACGCTGCGACTAATCGCAAGCCTGCCGGTTGCGGTGGTCACGAAGCCTGAGAACGTCCCTGGCGGGAATGTCGCGATCGCGCCGGACGATCGCACGGTCTACTTCGCGAACTGGGAGAACTATCCGGCGACCGTAGGGTTGGCGTACATCGAGTGGTGGTCGCTGCCGAGAGGCCGCGGGCCGACCGTGCCAATCGGGACCGAGTCGATCCTGGCGATGCGGCTGATCGACGGCGGCTCCCGGCTGCTCCTGATCGGCACCCGGTCTGTGAGCGAGTTTGACGCCCGTTCGCTGCGGCGCATGTTCGCCGTCCGGTACGCGTCGTCACCGGTGGCGCCGACGACCGCCGCGATCGTTCCCGACGGCCACGAGGCGGCGATCGGCACGCAGAACGGGGCGGTGTGGTTCGTCGATACGACGACGGGGGCCGCGCGGGAGGGAAGTGTCCCGCAGCAGGGTGGGGTCGTCAGCGTCCTCGATTCACCGCTCACGGGAGCCGTCGTGACGGTCGGCGCGGAGGGGGGCGTGATCGTCTGGGATCCAGCGACGGCGCGGCCGCTGCAGATCCTGGACGGCCCCCCAGTGCAGCCGACGGCGGCGGCGCTGAGCCCTGATGGGTCGACGCTGTATACGGCCGGGCGCGATGGGACGTTGCTCGAGTGGGATCTTGCTGGGAGCCGGCGCTTCGGTGCGCGGGCGTCGATCGGCTCCGCGAGCGCCTGCTGCTCGCCGGTGTCGCCACTCGCGCCCGCGTTTGCGCTGTCTCCTGACGGTTCGCGGTTCGCGGCCCTCGTCGGGCCCAGGACGGTCGGTGTGTTCGCGACCGCGACGCGTGCGCGGCTGGCGACGTTCACGACGCCGGCCGTGCGCGGGATCAGCGCGCTCGCGTTTGCGCCGAGCGGCCAGCAACTCGGCGTGGGCGGTGCCGATGGCGCCGTGCAGCTGTGGGGCGTCGCTGGCCGGCCGAGGGTGATCGGCTCGTTCCGGATCTCCGGGGCGGTGGCGAGCGCGCCGGATACCGTGGAGTCGATCTCGTTCTCGTCCAGCGGATCCCTGGTCGCGACGAGCGATGAGGCGAACGTCGACGGTCCGGGGACCTGGGCCAACGGGGACGCGAGCACGATCGAGATGACGTCGGCCGCGACCCGAGCTCTCACCTTCGTCAACTCCTCTTCGAGCACGTTGGAAGGCGGTCAACCCGCTGCCGGTCTCTCTGCGCGATACGGCGAGGCGCTGACCGCGTTCGTCCCGGGCGAACGCAGCATTGCCGCCACCACATTGGAAGAAGGGTACCTCGACATTGTTGACGCGACCGGGGCCGTGGTACGCCAGCTTGATGTCGGTCCCAACACGACCGCGCTGGCGTTCGCCCCGGACCGGACGCTCGCTGTCGGCACAGCGCTCGGCACTGTCGAGCTCTGGAACGTGTCAACCGGAAACGAGATCGGATCCCCGCTCAGCGTCTCGGACACGCCGGTCACCAGCATCGCGTTCGACCACACCGGCGATCGGTTCGTGACGGCGTCGCTTGGGGCCGGCTCGGTCACGTTGTGGGACACATCGTCGTTGGCGCGGTTGGGCACATTCGCGACCGATCCCGACTCGACGAGCTCCGTGGGGTTCGACGCGCAGGGCGATCTCATCGCGGTCGACACCCGCGGTGCCTCATTCGTGTGGCCGCTGTCACTGACAGCGTGGGAGCACGCGGCGTGCGCGATCGCCGGCGGCCCCGTCTCGCGCGCCGAGTGGGCGCAACTGCGTACTGGCCTTGCGTACACGCCGGTATGTCAGCAGTAACAACCGCGACCAGAGACAAGTCTGGGCTCCTCCGTGTTCTGAGTGGGCTGATCGCTCAGACGACGCAAGCCCTGGACGTATGAAGCCAGTGAACTCATGAACTCGGCGCGAGCAAATATGTTCGCAGGGTCGGCGGACGTAGCTCCCCTCCACGTTTCCTCAGTGCCGACACCCACTCGCCGAACAGCCGAACAGCCGAACATGTAGCCGTACAGTTTCCCGGGTTGGGGGGTCTGGTTTCAGAGGAGGGCGGGGAGCGCGCCGCGGGTTTGGTGAGCGGTGAGCAGGTCGCGGAGGTAGGCGAGCAGGGAGCGGTGTTGTAGTCGGCAGGTGACCGAGGCGGAGAGCGAGCGTTCGGTGAACCGTTCGCCGTCGTCTGACTGGTTGCCGTAGGAGAGTTTGCGGTGGATGACGGGTCCGCGGAGCGCGCGTTCGGCGGCGTTGTTGGTCGGGGTTACGCCGGGGACGGTGATAAATGTCCAGAGCGCGGGCCAGAGCTTGAGCAGGTTCGCGGCGAAGCGGCGGAACAGTCGGTGGTGCTTTTTGTGGTTGGTGTTGGTGGCGTGCTCAAGGAGTTCGCGTAGCTCGTTCTGGATGGGTGTCATCTTGGCGGCGAGCCGGTCGCGGTCGTTGTGCTCTGCGTAGGCGCGCCAAGTTTCGAACAGCCGGCGGGTGAGCTCAAGGCCTGTCTGGCCGAAGATCTGCTGGGCGGCGAGGCCCTCGCTGTGGAACCGGAAGTCCCGCTGGAGGTGACTCCAGCATGCTTGTCGCTGCTCTGGGCAGAGCAGGTCATATGCCCACCAGCGGTCCGAGGTCACGATCCCCCCAAACGCGGTGCCGAGCAGCTCCTGGAGGCGGTCGCGGTGACGGTCCTCAACGATCCGGAAGATCGCTGCCTGCGCGGTCGCGGCGGTCCACATCGTGCGGTTCTCGCCGGACAGGAACCAGCCGGTCTCATCGACGTTGATCGCCCCAGAACCCAGCACCTGGCGCGTGAGACGCTCATGCGGGCCGGCGAGCAGCCCCGAGGTGCGCTGGCAGATCCGGTCGATCGAGCCGACCGATATCCGCACCCCGAACAACTCTAAGAGCAGCTCGCGCATGTCCCGCCGCGAGACCCGGTTACGCGCCGTCAACGCCACCACGACGGCCTGCAAGGCGGGCCCGAAATCCGACTCGCCAACAACCCCCAGCAGCGCGCGGGTCCGCTTGCGGCATCCCGGGCACCGCAGCCGGTGCGTGCGATGCTCAACATAGAACACCGCGGTCGGCGGCAGCTCAGCGACCTGATGACGGCCCGGCGCGTGACGCGGGACCTTCTCGCTGTCAGTGAACTCCCGCCCACACCCCGAGCACTCCTCAGGGTAATGGTCAACGATGTCCTTCATCTGGTCCTCAGACAGCAACTTCCGCCCGCTGCCCGGGTGACCCGGCTGCGCGCCCGCCTTGCGCTTTTCCCCGTCCTTCTTGAACAGCTCCTTCGCTTTCTCCCGCGCCTCCGCACGACGCTGCGCACGCGTCTTGGGAGCATCCGCCGACGGCGGCGAAGAGCTGGTCCTCGAACTCGCGGAGGCTTTCGCCTCCAACACACGCAACCGCTCCTCCAAGCGCGAGTCCCGATCCATTAACCCCATCAAGAACTCCACGCACGCCTCACGCCCAGAGTCATAGATCGCCTCAGCCTCAGACCGCTCCATACCAACAAGGTTCGCCGCCCGCCCAAGAGCACCTTTTTATGGAAAGCCAGGACGACTGAACGGCTACCCGAACATGGCGGTTTGCAGGCGATTCGCATAGGTCTCAACACCGGCGAGAACGGCGGCTAGTGAATGGGAGAGCCGTTACTATGATTTCTTCCGCTGCCGTCGATGTCCGACGTGCGGGCTAGTTTGCGCTTTGAGCTGGTTGCGACGCTACCCCCACTCAAAATGCGGAGGGGCCCAAGTCTGGCGTCAGCTGCGAGGCGACGCACCGTCAGCAAGCAGCACGCGGCGTAAAAGCGGGGCCGGATCGATGAGCCTCGGTCATTGCCCAGGACGAGCAGGCGCAGTCTCGACGGCATCATCCGAAGTCGACGCGGAGACTCACATTCGTAGAACGGTCGGCCATAACGCCCCGATCTGGCGTCGCCACGGCGCCACCGGATTCAGGACGATTGGTAGCAGCCACAAGACCGCCGCAATCTTGGCGGAGCAGCGGCCACCAAATCGTCGGGCCCGCCGCTGGTATTGAGCACCAGCGGCGCCGTTGGCCGTCGTACAGAACTCGGTGCTTGCCTGCGTAGCTACGGTTACGGTCGAAGCACCGACGCGTGTCCCTCGGGCCAAGGTCGGCACGCCCCGCCCACTGCACACGCAACTCCTCGCACATCAGAGCAGCCACGAGGTCGAGGACGAACTGGCTCCTCGTCGCTGCCCCACTCGGACGCGAGCAGCCACGCGTCGCTGACCCTCGGGACACCCGCGCGAACGCAAAGGGAGGTCTGGACCCAGGAGGCTGGGTCCCCCTCGGTTCCGTCAATAGCAGGAGCGCTGCAGCAGGCGTGGGGCGCGACGTGCGCAGCCGGTCGTGAGCGCTGAGTTCCGTCCTCTGCACGAACCCGGTTCTAGCCTGGGGTTCCGACCACAACTCTGCGTAATCCAACGGTTACCGTTGGTCGCTGTTGGGGATAGCGCCTATTACGGCGCCAAGGTGCCGGCAGCATAGGCGAGAACTCCCTGCAATGGCGCTCTATCTCTCTATCTCTCTATCTCCGCCCCGCGGCTAGCCCCATCGGACGGCGGAAGCGGTCCCCGCGATGACGACTGCCACTGCGACTAACCGGACGGCGACTAACCGGACGGCGACTAACGAGAACGCCCTGGGCAGACGGCAGATTCCCCTGTCCGCGCAGCGACTAATGGGACGGCGACTAACGCTTACCGTTGTTTTTCGCAGAGTTGTGGTCGGAACCCCAGCATGCGGGCAGAAGGACGCCCACATCCGCACGGCTGTCATTCGACCGTCCCTCTACAACGACCCGCAGAGGGTTCCGGGCCTTGCTCCGGCTGTGTGGGTGCGCGCTTGGATGTCAGCGGTCTGCGCGGCGGGATGTCAGCGGTCGCGCGGTTCCTGTCAGCGCGTGGGAAGAATCCAGACCAGGAGTCGTCAGCATCGGGGGGGACACGGTGACCACGCCCGCACGGCTGTCATTCGACCGTCGCTCTACAGTCGTCGTTCACTGCTTCAACAATCGACTACGGGCAACGTTGGATCGAGGCGCAGGAGATCGGCGCGGTCGGAGCTAATCACGGTCGCCTTGTAGCGCCGGGCGGCTATCACGACCGATCCGTCGACCACATCGCTGGTCGCCGCGGCGCCGCACAGTATCCCCGTAGCTCGCGCGGCAGCGTCGGTGAGCGGCTCGACGGACACCTCGCTGGCGTTGAGCAGCCGCGCCACTCTCACTTGCCGCGGTCCGTTACGCCAGGTCTGAGCGACGACCCCAGCAGGAACGATGATTCCGCGCCCATCCTGGCGGCCCACCGCAATCAGCGCGGCAGTTGCCCGATCTCCCCGTTCCACGGCGATCAGCGCGCCGGCATCCAGCACGAGTGTCACCGCGGCTGGGCCTCGGCCAGCCGGGCACGCGCGCTTGTGAGTTCCTGCTCGCTGAGCGGGCCTCCCGAGGCATCAAAGATCTCGGCGAGCACGCTGCTGAGGTCGTCGCGTTCGACACGGGCGCGGCCTGCCTCGTTCAGCCAGGCGCTCAACGACTTCGCTCTACCAGCGGCGATGTCCTCGCGGGCGCGCTCGGCAACGACAGGATCAAGGCTGACGGATACCTTCGACGCGGTCATACTTTTATGCTACCACGCTCAGCGGTCTGCTCGACGGGATGTCAGCAGTCACGCGGCGCTGTCAGCCACGGGAACATCCGAGAACCGCAGCCGGCGAGTAAGGGGAGCGACCGACGCACGGCTGTCATTCGACCGTCGTTCTACAGATAGATGGCAGTGTGGAATTCCGGACAGATGGCAGTGATTCGTCCGGAATGTTTGGCAGCAGCTTTGGCAGCGCTTCACCAAGGCGTCGCTGCGCAAGTGTCAGCGGCGAGGTCCCGGGAACGGCGCGGACAGGGGAGAGGCGACCCGGCGGTCGATGCGTCGCGGCGAGAAACCCTTCCCCGGTCAAGGCGCTCCGAGCGGAGCTCAACGCCGCTCTCCGCACGTGACCCGCAGTCCAAACGGTCCTCAGCTTCAGCAGGCCAGGACGTCGATCTGACGTCCGGTCGCCTGTACGAGCCCACCGATATCGCCGGTGTCGCTCGTAATGATGCGGTCGCCCGCGACAGCAATTGCGACGACCGTGGCATCGGCCGCTTGACCACGCCCAGACCGGCCCAACAGCACGCCAGCGGTGCGTCCGAGCCGGTCATCCACGGCGCGGATGTCGACGGATTTCAGGAGCCGCGCGAGGTTGCTCTGACGGCCGCTCGGATCGCGCCACACCTCGGCGATTACGATCCCGGTCGTCCGCAGCTGGAGACCCGCTGAGTGCGCGACACGGAGCCGGGCGATCATGGAGGGATCATCGCGATCGATAGCGACGAGAGCACCGGCATCGAGGATCAGTGCGCTCACGGCGCTGACGGGCTGCTCGCAGTGTCGAGATGCAGCTCGACGGCGGCAGCCTCGAGCTGGTCACTGCTGAGCGCGCCATGCTCGGCCTCCCAGTCGTCCAAGAAATCTCCGAGCGCCTCCGAGCGCAACTTGGCCTCCGCCGCCTCGGCCAACCAGCCAGAGAGCCCCCTACCAGCGCGTTTCGCGGCGTCGCGGACGGCATCGCCGAGATCGGGGTCAAAAGACACGCTGAGCTTATCGACCTTCACCGGAATCATCCTACCACGGTCTGGCCTACCACGGTATGCCAATCCGTGAGCGAGCCTATCTCAGGCCTCGGAGAGGCGAAGAGGAACACATGTTCGCTGACATCGAGCCGCTGACATTCGACCGACGTTCTACAACCTCCCCGGCGTGGCGCTGGCCTCCAGCGGCGTGTTCGGGATCGTGTTCGGCCTCGTGCAATCGCAATCTCAAGGCTGGAACAGCCTCGAGGTCCCCATCGCCCTGGCCACCTGAGCGCTGGCGCCTCGGGCGGCGGCGGCCTCGCGTGTCCGGATCCGTGCCTCAAGAGAAGCTCTTGAGAAAGACGAGCTGGGCTTTCCGGCTTCGGGTCAGCCGTTTGTCGCCGATTCCGATCTCCTGCACGATTCGCTTGCGGATTTGAACACCGCCGTCGATGAGCCGTTGGCGGCGAGGTACCAGGTGTTGAGGCCGATCGGGAACGGGCGCGACAGCTTCCGGTGCGTCCGGGCGGCAGCGACTGTCGCGCCGGCGCGGATCCCGTGCACGGAGAAGTAGGCGTTCGACGTCGACGCCCACACGATCCAAGTTGGTAAAGCCAGGAGACGAGTTGGCCATCCCGGCCCCAGCGCAGTACAGCCAGGCATCCGGGCCGTAGATCCCGAAGGCGGCCGACAAGCCCTTCCCGGGAGCCGCGAGCAACATCAACTCGATCTTTGCGATCGCGGTCAGCAGCGGACCGAACAGGCCATAGGCAGCGATCGACGTGCTCGCGGGGACCCCGTTGGCGAGGGCCAGCCCGCAGAGGTCGGTGCAGCTCGTCACAGCCCCGTTGACCGCCGGTCCGGGATATCCGTGATTGCATTTGTACTGAGCCGACGGTGCGCGCGGCTCGGCAAGGCTCGAGAGACCGATGACCGCTTCGATGTCAGGCGCCGCCCAGCGCGGGACCGCAGGTGCCTGGACGTTGGCGTACAGAGTGCGAGACCCCACCCGGAAGTCGCGCAGGGTCGTGTCGAACGCCCGCTCGGCGGCGGCTCGCGTTCCGTGCACGGTCAACGACAACCGGTTCGCAGGACTTTGCACGGTGCTGAAAGCCTCCGAGCGCAACCAACTCCGGACCGCGTCGAACTCGCTCACGGTAGGCCCGAACCGGTTCGCAAGCTGTGTCTGCGACAGGAACCGGTCAAACTCGGGCGAGGAGCGATCGTAGACCTCCTGGAGATAGCGGTTGAAGCCGGCCTCGTCGGTTCGCTTGAGGACGACCGTGATCGTCAGCGGCCGACTGTCCGCGTTCGCCGCGAAGGCTGACGGGACCGGACTGGCGGCCGACAACGCGGGTTGGAGATCTCCGCGGATGCGCGCGACTGCGCCGGAGGCCCACGCAGGCTGCGCGAACGCGCATGCCCCGACCCACAGGATGCAGAGTGCCACGCACACGACCGGGAACGGCACGGTGGACCACAGCCTGATCGACCGCACGGCACTAGGTCCCGGTCGTTCGTCACGCCGTGCCTCGTGGCTCCCCACCGCGCATCCCGGCACCGGACGATCACACCCCTCGTTGCAGCACCCTCGATCCGTGAGCGCCACGCCGGTTTGCCGGGCGCTTGACACCCGACGCAACAGTTGAGTTCCGCAGCCGATCCTGGCCGCGCTCTGCCAGGGTATACGTCTGCTCGCGTTCCGTGATCTACGCTACCGCTTCGGGGAGGTTCGCGCAAGTGCCGCGAACCTACGATCGAGTCGCCTTGCCGCCATGGACGGATAGCTCCGGGGCGATCGGCTCGGGCGGCTGCTCGGCCGCCGCCGGCGGCGGCGGCGGTGGTGCCAACAGCCCTCGTTGAACCCTCGGATCCCGACGCCGATGCTACGGCCCATCTCGGGGAGGAGAGCATCGCTGGATCCTGGTTGATGGTCGCGTCGGCAACTGCAGTGTCAGGATCTCGGCGGCACGGCCTGATCGGGGTCCCAGAGGTTCGGCCTGCCGAGCTTGTAGAGCAGCGCATCGTAGGGGGCGGCGGCGACCACCGTCGAGCCGTCCGCGGACACCCCCACCGAGTGGTCGCCGGGGCCGAGGCGATCGCCCGCGGCGCCGTCTGAGGCGGTCAGCTTCGCCGTCTGCGTGTCCGACGACCACCCGCCCGAGGGCTTGACGAACACATACGCCGCCCCCTGATAGGTGTTGCCGCCGACCGTCGCGTTTTCGGCGCCGGCGACCACCGTCGAGCCGTCCGCGGACACCCCCACCGAGTCGCCGAGGCCGAGTTCGGCGCCATTTGAGGCGGTCAGCTTCGCCGCCTCGTGGCCCGAGGACCATCCGGACGAGCGCTTGACGAACACGTACACCGCCCCCGGACTGCTGTAGTAGAGTAGCCGCCACTACTGGAATACGGGCCGGGGGCGCCGGCGACCACCGTCGAGCCGTCCGCGGACACCGCCACCGAGGAGCCGAGCCAGTTGTTCGTGGCGCCGTCTGAGGCGGTCAGCTTCGCCTGCTGGGCCAGCGGGTCGATCCGCACCGGGAACGCCGCGCCGGTCACCGCCACCCGGATCTCAACCCGCCCCCGACCAAGCTCAAGCCAAGCGGGCAACGCGCGCCCCCGCGCATCGGCGGCCACCAGATCGCGATACGCAACCACCGTCCGCCCCGCCCGCGCAAACAACAGCCCACGAGCACCCCCGGACAGTGACGCGCGCAAATCACCCGACAGCGCCATCGACAACCGCAACACGCCGCCGCGATTGCCAGCAGGCCGCGCCACCGTGAAACCCTGCTCTAGCCCCAACGGCCCGTTCGCATACCACTCGCGCACCCCCGGCCGCACGTAGCTCACCCGATTGCCGCGCGCGACCGGCACCACCGAGCCGACCGTTCTAAGCGAGCCGCCCAACCCGACACCAACCAGCCGCAGCCCAAACCACCCACCGCCACTGGACACCGCAACAGCACCGGGCGCGAACCGGGCGCGCAGCCGCTGCGCGCCGTTCACCGCGAGCAGACCACCACCAGCGCGGTGAACCCGATAGCCCGGCTCGACCGCACCCAACCCCGCAGACACCGGCCCCCGCGCCGCCAGCGGCACGCTCTGCCAACCAGTCCCGCGCGACCCAGCCGCCCGGGCCGCCAGCCCACGCGAACCACCACCCAGCCCGCCACCGGCCGCCGCCGCGACCAGCGCCAACAGCACGACCAGCACGCACCCGGCCGGCACCAGCCGGAATGCCCGACCCAAACGCAAATGACCCCGCGCCCGCGGGACCGCAACAACAACCGCCGACCCGCCGTCTGGCGCCCCCACTAAACGCCAACCAACCCCGCGCACCCGCCGCTCGACACTCTTGCCGCACACCGTATGAGCCAGGACACCCACTCACATCCGCGCAGACTCCGCGACCGAACCCCGTACTCTGCCGCAGCCCCCCAGCATCCCCCTTGGCGCTTCCCGAAGGCGAAAGTCAGCAGGCCGCTACGGAGGAATCCCACAGCTCAGCCATTCAGCAAGCCGACACCGGCAAAGAACCAGGCTCCCGCTCCCGCCCAGCGGCGATCACGCGCAGCCCTGGCAGCGACACGCTCGCTCGGGACGATCGACGTCAGTCCGTGCAACCCGCCCTCGCCAGACGCTCGGATCTCCTGTGCAAGCGGCAGCCGTGAGGGCGCTTGACGAGATACCCGCCCCGGACGAGCAGCGGCAGGGGCGCCGCCCCGGTTGACGGATGGCTGCATCCGCGAACGAGCAGCAGTCTCCCCGGCCGTCGCTAGGCAGCTCCTATCGGACAAACCCAGCAGCCCTCGCAGCTGACGTTCGGACACGGTCAACCGCTCGCTGAGCCGTCCGCGGGCGAACAGCTGTTTGCTGCGACGGCCGCGCTGTCATTCGACCGACGTTCTACACTCGACGTCGGCTCGGCCGCCGGCGCCCCACGGCAACTACTCGACGCTTCCGGCGCGGGACGCTTCTTGTTATCGGAACCCACATCACGACCCTGCGCAAAGCCACTCTCATCAGGTTCCGATAACGAGTCTTGCCAGAACCAAGAAGATCCGCGCGGCGACATCTCCCACTGCTGCAACGCTCGGCGAGACCGAGTCTGCCCGGCGGTGTCGCGGACGACCGGATCTGATCCGGCCGCGAGAGCGACGTTCACGTCGCGCGTCAGTTGCTGCAGTTGCTGCAGTTGCTGCAGTTGCTGCATTGTGATGGCGGACTGCGTCAGTCCGGTCAGGTGCTCGCGACAGACTCCAGCGTGAGGCCGGGCACGCCGCGGAAGATCGTGTCGTTGGAGACGAGCGTGATTCCGAGGCGAAGCGCGGTCGCGGCGATCCAGCGGTCGGCGTTGTGCTCGCGCTGGGCAAGTGCGTGGCCCGCGGCCTCGCAGTCGGCTCGGAGCTGAGCGCAGACAAGTACGAGCTCTGGGCCTGTGTGAACGACCTCCGCCCGCTGGATCTTGGCGTCGAGCTTGAGCATGCGCGCTGTGCCCCAGCCACGGCGTAGCGCGCCGTAGCGCAGCTCGGCGAGGGTCTGGAACGAGATGAACGCAGGCCGGCCCGTGATGATGGGTGCGTAGCGTTCAGCGAGCTTCGAGCCCGGCACGAGGTCTGCGCTGAAGACGTCCGTGTCGATGACGATCGGACCGCGCGGCCCCGCCAGGCTCACGAGTCGACGGCCGCGACGAAGGCGGCGCCTTCTTCTTCGGTCAGATCCTCGATCACCATCTCATCGTGCGGGGGGAGCGGGCGCGCGCGGCGCAGGAGCTCCTCGACGGGGAGCTCGAGATGTTGTTCGTCGCTGTTGTCCGCACGGTGGGTCGACACGGTTATCTGGAGTGTACGACGGGTCAGGTCCCGGTCGCCGACGGGCCGCCTTGCGTCGGGGACTGTTCGCCGCGGGTTGCGCAGCCGCTTTTCATCGAGTGTGCAGGGTTCCTGGTCGGTTGAGGTAGGTTCACGTCGGCCACGATCGTAAGCTGCCCGAGCAGTGAGCGATAAGCGCCAGCGACAGCAGCAGCGACGGGCCCGGCGACAGTCCACGGGGCGCAAGCGAGGGTCGGACGGGTCGGCCCGAGTCCGGTTCGGGAGCTCCGACACACCGACGCGGTGATCACGATCTCCGAAGGTACGAAGGTCAGCGCCGCATCGGGCGTGCTGCTGCGCGCCGACAACGCCGGGACCGGGTCGGGCAACACGGGCGTCGCCTAGGCGACGTGACGGTGTCGTCACCTGCTGAGCGAGCGCCCGTGGTCGCGCTCGATCCGGTAGTAGATCTCCGCCAGGTTAATCCAGGCTGCGACCGGACGAGACGATCGATCGCCGCGAGCACACGCTGACGACTGGCGGATCGAGCCGCTAGTGACCAACTCCTTTCTCGGAGAGCAGAAACCGGGCGGTCACGCCCCAGCGCTGCTGAGATTGAGCAGAACCAGCACGATCAACTGAGGCTTGCGGCCCTCCTGCATTCTCGCGATGGGGAAGTCTCGCCGTGCGCGCGGCCGTTGCGTGGCGAAGAGGCGTCTGGTGGCTTCAGGAATGAGCCCTTCTGTGAAGGGAAAGGGCGCCAGGACGGTCCCGGAAGCCCCCGAAACGGCTTCGGATCACCAGCGTGCAGCTCGTTAAGCTCCCATCGACCCGCTGGCACTGCTCCCGAATGCCCGCGATCCGCTCGCGCATCGCAGCGACCTCGTATCGCGGCTTCGCACAGGGCTCGCGGTCGCGGGACTCGCGCTCTACGCCGCGCTGCGCTGCCGCTACCAGCGACATCTGCAGAGCGACCAGCGACATCTGCAGAGCGACCAGCGACTCGGTGTGCGCGCGCAGCTCTCGCTCCAGCCCGGAAGCCCTGCGGGCCGCGGGCTGGTCAAGGCGCACCCACGCGCACTCAGCAACCGTCGCCAGCGCCCGCAACTCCTGATCGCCAGCGTCGGCGGCGTACTCGCGCGCGCCGGCCAGCGCGCCCGCAAGCGACCCCGTGACGATCGGTCCGAGCAGCGGCTCGAACCGACCCAGCGCGTCGCTCGCAGCACTGTCGCGACCCAGCCGCTCAGCCCAGTAATGATCGCCTCCACGGTCATGGAACGGTGACGGTCGCCTGCACCAGCATCGCTCGCCGCTGCTCCATGCTGCGGTCGTGGTTCTGCGCGAGCCAGTCGGTTAGGTCCGCGCCGTCATAGCGGCCAGGGTGAAGCTCGGCGATCGCGACCGACCCGACCACCGGCGCGAGATCACCCGCCCACGCATCATCGCCAGGCACCCGCGATCGCCGGCCAGCCGCTCGAACGAGCCGCGAGCATCTCAGGCGGCCCCCCAACCAGCACGACCTCCGCAGAGGGCTCGGCGGCGGGGTGGGGGAGGAGTCCTCAGCGCAACGACTCTCGATCGCGGAGTCCCGTCGCCCGTCGGATCTCGCGCGTCAAGCCGCGGAACAGCAACTCGGACTCGTGCATCGGGTCAGCCACCCGCCGCGCGGGTGGGGCTCATGCGGGTAGCGCTCATGACCGCTGCCCAGCGCACAGATCGCGGTACAGCGCGAAGCTGTGAAGCGCCGCGCCGCACGACGGGCAGCTCGCGCGATGACGCTCGCCGTGGACACGCTCGTGCCCGCACGCGACGCACAGCGCGAGCATCCAGTGCGTGCGGACCAACCCCGCGAGCGCCTCGGTGTCGGACGCCTCGGCAGACGGACTTGCGTTAGCTTCGGGTGGCATTGAGGGTTACCTCCTCGGTGTCTGCCCCCGGACCGGTTGCAGCCCGGTTCGGGGGCTCTGTACAGAACCAGCCGCCAACCTCACCCCGCAGTAGCGGCAGTAGCGGCAGTAGCGCTCGCCGACCGCTCGCCGCCGGCCGCCCGGCGCGTACACCACACGACCAGCCGGAACGACCGCGACGTCGTGCTCCCCCTGCTCGCAGCGACGGCGCTGGCGCTCAACGACCGCGATCCCCAACCGAGCGTCAGGAGCGGGTGCACGGTACGGCATGCTGCGAGCCTTGTACGACACTGGATTAATTGTCTCACCGTGCCCGGACGGAAAGCCTCGGATTACAGGGATTTTCGGGAGATAGCCGGGGTTTTCGTGCCTCGGGCTGTTGACCGGCGGTAGCCGCGTCGGTGGCGTTGGCGATCGCGCCAACGGGTACTCATCGCTTCACCACGCCGAGCTCGACGTCGGCGCGTTTGGTCTCGACGACGATGTCGCGCGAGGCCCTTCGACCGAGATGGACGCGACGTGTCGCTTTCGGTCGGCGACTTGTCCTGGACGCCGGCGACGTCGCTTACGCCGGGAGCAGGGGGGCGGCGAGCGGCCGCCGGCGACACGTGCGCCTCGGAGGGTTGGTGTGCCGTCGCGTGGTCGCATCGAGCCGCGGGCTCGCCCTACGAGCTTCGTAACCCCTCGCGTGTTCTACGAGCTGGTGGCGGCGAGATCAATGCCGAAGCGAAGCCTCTTGTCCCGTGCGCACGACACGTCGGCCCGTGGCCCGCGCCAGCCTTTCGCTTCGCTGCGCCGTTTTCCCACCCGGCGATCAGCCCGTGAGGGTGCTCTCGTTGGTCACGGCTGGGGTCTCCTGGAGTGTTTCAGCGAGGTTGACGGAGGCCTGACCAAGTGAGCGCAGCGCCGAGATCAAGCGACGCCTGGTTGCCCTTGGCCTTGGCGGCGTGTGCCTCGCTTAGGCGGGCGTAAAGCTCAGCCCACAGCCGCTCGGGCAGGTTCTCGTCGATCGCCGGCGCGCCGTTCGGTTCCTTGAGGTCCTCTGAGGTCGTGATCCCGGCCTGAACCAGTTCGTCGAGATCGGACTGGCGGATCCGAACGCGGCGTCCTACCCGGACAGCCCGAAGCGACCCGCCGTCTATCCAGTTGCGGACGGTCTGCGGATTGAGCCTCAGCGTTTGGGCTACTTCGTCAACGGTTAGGAAGGAATCTTCCATACAGTGCAATTGTAGCTACTTGAGGGGATCTGACTTGAATCCTGGTGCTGCCGCCTAACCATAGCCCGGGCGGGTTGCGGCGGCTCGGAATCGACCATCACGTGAACCCGCCCGCGCACCCGTCTTGATGGGAGCCGCCAAAGCTGCGGCCGACGACGACACGTCGCTCGAGGCCCCCTTGAGCGAGAAGACCCACCCAGGCGTCACCGCCGAGAAGAGCCCTGGGCCGAGGCCTCACGCGACTTGTCGCCGACCGGGGACGACAACGACACGTCGCGCCCACCCTCGATCGAGCCCTCTCCCGGACGTCCAGCTCGCGGGGCGACACGGTCGTGGTGGGGTTTAGTTGTCGGTGCGCTTGGCGCCGGGGTTTGGGGGTGTGGCGCCGCGGGTTGCGGCGGCTTCGAGGGTCGTGATCGCGGCGTCGCGTGCTTTCTCGGCGGCCTCAAGGCGTTTGGTCGTGGTCTGCAGATCGGTCTGCAGCTGGGCGCGGAGTCGCTGCTCGGCTTCGAGCGCGGCTTGCGCGCGGGCTTGCGCGAGCTCCACGGTTTGAGCGCGGTCGCGCGGCTCGGCGAGTTCGTGTTGGAGCGCCTCGCGCTCGCTGCGGGCTTGCTGCTCGAGGCGTTCGACGCGGTCCATTGCGCTCTGCGCGCGGGTATCGGCGTGCTCGGCGCGGCGCTCGGCGCCAGCGGCCTGTTGCTCTGAGCGCTGCGCTTGGGCGTGGGCCTGCTCGCTGTCGCTCTGCGCCCGCGCTTGTGCGCGCTGCGCGTCGCTGGCCTGCGCGAGCGCCTGGTCGCGGTCACGTTCGGCCGCGTCGGCGCGGGCGATCGCGAGATCCCGCTGCTCGGGTCGGCCTCGGTTTCCGCGCAAGGGAGGGAGTGCACAGCGCTGTCCGACAGACCCGTGGCAGTCGTAGAGCAGGTCTCGGCGGAGGCCGGCGGCGCTGCCGGTTCACGCCTCAAGCGGCAGCGCTGGTGCCGACAACGCCGTCACTGCTTACGTGCTTGCACCTGACCGACCTTGAGTTAGCGCTCCCGAGCAGCGGTCAGGCCGTTCGTCCGCGATTGGGCAGCGCGCGCGCTTGTGGCGAGTTGCGAGGCAAAGGTGAGCGACAGCCGTTCCACCTCCTTTGCCCGTGCGTGGTCTTCTGCGTAGCTCAGGGCGTCGGGCCGCCCTGAGCCATTTGCAAGTCAGCGCGTGTTGTGTGGGCCTAGAGCGATCGGTGAGAACGGGTTCTTGGTGACCCCGAGGTTGACGCCGAGCTGGGCGCAGCCGAGACCTGTCTCTGCGGCGTCGGCCACGGAAATCCCGGGTCCGCCCTCGGTCGTGGTGCCGCGAGGCATCGCCTGAGCGATTGAGGTGAGAACCTGCGGCCACGCGCCTTCGCGGGACATCCAGCGGAACACAGGCCAATGAGGCGCCGTCGCCATTGCCGCCACCGCGCGTGCCGCTGAGGCCGTGTCGTGGGCGGCGCGGGCGCGCTTCCAGTCGGAGATCCACATGCATGCGACAGTGCCGGTAACGGCGGTGCCGAGCTGGTACCGGTCTTGCGTGAGGTTCGCACCGACGATCTTTGCGGCGTCGAACCCGGGCGGCAGGGGGATGCCCTTGAGCATCTGTCGTACCGCTGGTCCGGCGTCGGCGCTCTTGACGACGCTAGCCGGCATCGCCCTCAGCCAGGTCGTCGCGTCGACCTTTCGGAGTGCCATGAGCTCGGTGCGGAACGCCGCCATGTTCGCGACCGTGGCCCGGAAACCGAGCGTCCGGTTGCCATCGACGATGTAGGCGGTGATGTCCAACCAGTGGCGAGAGCGGCCTTCGGTGACGAGACGTGTCGCAGGCACACCGAGCCCGGTTGGGATGTGCTGATGGCCCGAGCTGACTTTTCGTACGAACTGCGTGGTCGGCCCCCATGTGACCATCGCGACTCGGCCTGACTCGCCTGTCTCGCTCATCGGGGAACCGAGTGGATTGCCGTTGGCATCAGCTGGACCGCGGACGAAGTGCATCTCTCCGTAGCCGCCCGGCTCTTGCTGTACGTACACGACATGCCAGCCGGGACGCTGCAACAGCACAAGCGGCGACGAGTTCGCGAACCGGACCAGCGCTGCGGCGAATGCGGACGACGGGCCGCCGTCGCGTCCAGCGATCGACGAAGCCGTCAGGATCGCGATCGCGGCAGCTGCGACGACGAGCGCGATCGCGAGCGGACGGCGCACGACGCGTCGAGGCGCGGGACTCGCGGCCATTGGCCGGTCAGCGGGGCTTGCCACGATCCGCTCGCGCAGCTCAGCTTCCGCGTTTTCGAGCGACAGCGATCGCGCGGCGCCATCGGTCAGCGGGTTCGCAGCGTTCAACACCGCGATTGGGTCGTCGGGTCTCATGCGGTCTCCTGAACGTTCAACGGGTTGAAGTCCCCGACCTCGGTCTCCTGACGCAGCGCCGCCCGCAGCCGATTCCGTGCCCGGTGCAGGCGGCTCCGGGCTGCAATTGGCGTGATCCCGAGCACGCAGGCGATCGCGCTCGGGGTCAACTCCTCCCATGCAGCGAGTCGGAGGATCTCCTGGTCGCGCGACTCGAGCCGTAAGAGCGCCGCGCGGATCGGCTGAGCTTCGGCTACCGGCACGGCCGCTGTCTGAAGAGCGGGCACCAGATCCCGTCCGAGCCGATCAGCCAGACGCTGACGCCGCCGCCCCGCACGATGCTGGTTTGCCAGCACTCGCCGCGCAACCCCATACAGCCATAGGCAAGCGTCACCCCCGGCGGGCACGTCATCCAAACGGCGCCACGCCACGAGGAACGTTTCGGCAACGACGTCAGCCGCGTCTTGCTCATCAGCAGCACGCCGAACGGCGTAGGCGAGCACGGATCGAACGTGCTCGGCGTATAAGCGATCAAATCGGAGGTCGCGTCGTTCAGCGCCCGGGAGATCCCGCGCCGGTTTGGTCGTCATATCTCCCACATGTCCGCCTCGGGCCGTCCGTTGCACAACTTTCCCACGGGCACAAGATGGTGGTGGGCTGATCCGGCGGTCGCGGTCTTGATCCCAGCGGTCGCGAACACCGAGGCGCGGGAGGCCTGGCAAAGGCGACAGCTGCAGCTTCTGCTGCTGGCCGGCCCGCTGGCCTGCTTGCCCCAACCGGACACAGGCAGCCACGCCGGCGCCGTCAGCGCGCATACCCGCGCGAGCACGAAGACAGGTGTCGGCCCGCTCTTCATGAGCGACCTGCTCGTCGCCAGAAGCGAGAGCCAAAAGCTGCTTCAGAGAA
>JBKQKK010000255.1:0-7557 GCA_052147535.1 Solirubrobacteraceae bacterium
TCGTGTTGAACACCTCACCCAGATCACCCATCCGCGCGCCCGAGCGAACCTGCAATGCCGTCGTGACGGCCTGCGCCTCGACTGTCAGATCGCCGCCGGCGGCTGCCTGCAGCCCCGCGCCGAGACCGGCCAGGCAGTGGTCCGAGAGGCCGTGCAGACGCTCAGTGAGCCCCTCCAGGCACGACTGATCGCCGAGCGCCTCGCGCAGCTGCTCACGCAGCTCGTTGTAGCCCGCCAGCGCCGCCTGCGCCTTGGACAGCATCGAGTTGAACACCGACGCCAGCTCCGCGAACTCACGGTCCTCGCAGCGGGCGTCGATCGGCCTGGTGACCGGCACGACCTCGACGGTCAGATCGCCCTTGGTCGCGGCGCGCACGCCGTTGACCAGGTTCTGCAGGCAGTTCTCATCGAGGCTGTGCAGCCGCTCGATCAACTGGCGGCGAACCTCAGCCGCCTGAGCATCATGGGAACTAGCTGCAGGAACGCCAAGCGGTCTGCGCTTAAGAGTGACTGACACGTGGATCCCCCTAGAAGATCTGATTAGTTCGGTTCGACGAACCGATCTGGTTAGCTGACTAGATCGGCTGCGGCAGTCGGCAGCTTGAGCGCCTGGAATGAAATCGAGTAGCATGGGTGCGTCTACGACGACCGACCCCGCGACGGCGGATGCCCTCTGAAAGCGCGATCCCTCGAGCCACCGGGTTGCTCACCCGCGTAAACGCAGCCGTGGCACGGCTGGTCGGGTCCAAGGAGCGGCAGCGGGCCGAGGCGGCGATCGCGCGGCTGGCTGCGATCGTGAACTCCTCGGATGACGCGATCATCGCCAAGACGCTCGAGGGCGTGATCACCGACTGGAACCCTGCGGCCGAGCGTATGTACGGCTATCGCGCGCAGGAGGCGATCGGCATGCCGATCTCGACGCTTCTCCCCAGCAGCGACCAGCAAGCCGAGCTCGACGAGATCCTCACCCGTGTCAGGCGTGGCGAGCGAGTTGAGCACCTGGAGACGACGCGTCGCACAAAGGACGGCACGATCCTCGGGGTCGCGCTGACGATCTCGCCGGTGCGCGATCACCGTGGCCGGATGATCGGCCTCTCGACCGCCGCGCGGGACATTACTGATCGTAAGCGTCACGATCAGCAGCTCGAGTACCTCGCTGACCACGACGCGCTGACCGGCCTCTGGAACCGCCGCGCGTTTGACCGCGAGCTGACCGCGCATGCGACGCTGATCGACCGCTACGGCCTGACCGGGGCGGTGATGGTGATCGACTTGGATCAGTTCAAGCTGATCAACGACACGCTCGGCCACCACGCCGGGGATCAGCTGATCATCCGCACAGGGCAACTGCTCGCCAGCCGGCTGCGCAGCTCCGACGTGCTGGCGCGGCTCGGCGGGGACGAGTTCGGCGTGCTGCTCCCAAGGGCCGGGGCCCGGGAAGCGCTGCAGGTCGCCGAAAGCCTGCGCCAGACGCTTCGTGAGGCCGGCGTCGAACTCGGCGCGCTGGCGCGAAGGATCACCGCGAGCATCGGTATCGCCGCCTTCGCCAACGCGCTCAGCGCAGAGGAGGTGATCGTCAACGCCGACCTGGCGATGTACGACGCCAAGGAAGCCGGGCGCGACCGCGTCGCGCTGTTCTCGTCCGAGCGCAGCCACCAACCGCGCATGAAGTCCAGGCTCGCATGGGTGGAGCTGATTCGTGAAGCGCTAGACCAAGAGCGCTTCAGCCTCTACGCGCAACCGATCCTCGAACTGCACACCGGCCAGGTCCGCCAGTACGAGCTGCTGCTGCGGATGCTTGACGAAACCGGCGACGCGATCCCACCAGGGTCGTTCATCCACATCGCCGAGCGCTACGACCTTATCCAGGAAATCGACCGGTGGGTGATCGCCGAAGCGATCCGGCTGCTCGAGCAGCACGATGCCGACGACCGGCAGCTCACCTTCGAGGTCAACATCTCCGGCAAATCGCTCGGCGACGAGCAGCTAACCAGGCTGATCGAAGCCGAACTGAAACGCTCCGCAATCGACCCCGCATCACTGATCTTCGAGGTCACGGAGACGGTCGCCGTCACAAACGTCCAGCTCGCCTGTCAGTTCGCGCGACGACTCGCGTCGCTCGGGTGCCGTTTCGCGCTGGATGACTTCGGCGCCGGCTTCGGCAGCTTCTACTACCTCAAGCACATCCCGTTCGACTTCCTCAAAATCGATCGTGAGTTCGTCACCCGCTGCACGACCAACCGGACCGACCAGCTCGTGATCGCATCATTCGTCGCGATCGCCGAAGGTCTGCACAAGCAGACGATCGCCGAAGGCGTCGAGAACCACGACACCCAACTCTTCCTGGCACGCAACGGCGTCGATTACGGGCAGGGCCACCACATCGCACGGCCGGCCCCGGTCGCCGAAGCGCTCAGCCAGCTGAGCACGGCCCGTGGAGCGCAATGGAACGAATCCAGGTGACACGGTCCGTTTCCGTTACCCCTCGCGTCCGCAGACTGGGCATGCCTCGGCGGGGCCTAGCGTGCGGCCGCTGCATGCCGGGCAATCCTGTGCGGCCTCGAGCACACCGAGCAACTCGCCCACCCGGCACACCAGCAACCGCTCCTCGTCGACCTCGACCCATGCACCGGCCGAGGCCGGGAAGACGACGTGGTCACCCGACTTGACGGGCATCCGCACGCCGACGTGGTCCCACCAGTCGAGCCCCGGACCTACCGCCAGCACGATCCCGTGCTGCGGCGGCGGCTCATCGGTCCCCGGCGGTACCAGCAGCCCGGAGCGACGGACCCGATCGGGATCCAGTTCCTTGATCACGACGCGATCGAACAGCGGGCGGAGTTGATTGCGCACGACTGGGATCGTAGGGAAGTCGGAGTGCCGAGCACGATCGCGCTCAGCCAGCACGACCAACCTCAACGGAGCGTGATCGTCTTGGTCACGCTGACGGCGCCCTGGCCGGGCGTGGTGAAGCTCGCCCTGGCGGTGAGCTTGAGGTGATCGGTGGCCGCCAGCAGCCTGCGTCCGGCTCTGGTCAGCGCAATCTTGACCGCGTACCGCCCGGCCTCTGAGAAGCTCGCGCCGGCGCCGGCAATCAGCACCTGCTTGCCCCTCACTTTCGCGTACCAATCGATGCTCAGCTTGCCGCTGCGCGGCACTGTGATTGAGAAGCGGTAGCCGTTCTTGAGCAGCGCCGAGATCTTCGCACCCTCGCCTGACACGCCGAGCGCGCCGAGGAGCGCTCGCGCGCTCAGCGAAGCCTTCTGCTCGCCGCTGCCCGACGAGCCGCGGCCTCCCGAGGAGCCGTCGTCACCGCTCGCGCCGGAGCCGCTGTGTCCGCCGGAGCCACCCGATCCACTAGAACCACCGGACCCACCCGACCCACCAGACGCACCCGCACCGCTTGACCCACCGGACCCACCGGACCCACCGGACCCAGTGGATCCACCGGATCCACCGGAACCACCGGAACCACCAGAACCACCAGAACCACCAGAACCACCGGAACCACCGGAACCACCGGAACCACCGGAACCACCGGAACCACCAGAACCACCAGAACCACCAGAACTACCAGAACCACCAGAACCACCAGAACCACCAGAACCACCCGACCCAGCCTCCACCACTGAAGTCGCGGCTGAGGACGCCGGAGCTCCCGTGCCATTCACGTTGGTCGCGATCACCAGCACCCGGATCGTCTCCCCGACATCGCTCGCTGCCGGCGAGTAGGTCGCGGATGTTGCGCCGAGGATCGCGGCGCAGCCGTCGCCCGAGCTGTCGCAGTCCTCCCACTGATATGCCCACTGGATCGGGTTGTTTGACCACGTGCCGTCGGCCGCCGTCAAGGACTGACCCTGCGCTGCCGTGCCGGTGATCGATGGCCAAGTCGAGTTCGTGGGGACCGGCCCCCTCGACACCGACTGCACGGAGGCCGTTGCGAGCGACGTCACCGAGCTGCCCGAGCCGCCGCCGTTGCTAGCAGTCTCGACCACCCTGATCGTGTAGCCGACGTCCGTTTGGCTCAGTGTGTAGGTCTGGGACGTGGCGCCGGCGATCGACGCGCAACTGTTGCCAGAGCTGTCGCAGTCCTGCCACTGGGCTTCGTAACCTGTCGGATTGCTCGACCACGTGCCATCGGACGCGGCCAGCAATTGGCCCTCAACATCGGTGCCGGAGATCACAGGCAGGCTCACATCGGTGGGGGGTAGGGACTGCGTTACCGCCGCCGTCGGTTGCGAGGTCGCCGCGGCGGCCCACCCGCCGGCATTGCTAGCCGTCTCCTGCACGCTGATCGTGTAGCCGACGTCGGTGGAGCCGAGCGAGTAGGTCGGCGAGACAGCGCCGGAAATCGGTACACAGCCGGCACCGGAGCTATCGCACCTGTCCCACTGGTACTCGTAGGCGGTCGGAGTGCTCGACCACGCACCGTGCAGCTCGCTCAGCACCTGCCCCTGCGCCGCCTCACCCAGGATCTGAGGCGGGCTCGAGCTCACCGGCGCTGACGTTCCATCGGCGACGCCCGCAGTGGAAAATGCGTCGCCGACGCTGTCGTCAACGAGGCATTGCGTTTCCGACACGCACGCGATCGTGTTCACGCCGCTGGCGTCGTAGATGCTCTGAAGCGTCCAGCTCGCCCCGCTCGGGTCACCTTGGACAACCTGACCTTGGTAGTCGACCGCGACGCAGTTGGACGTAGACGGGCACGCCACCGCCGTCAGGTCGTTGCCGTTGTCAACCGTCTCGGCGATCGGAGCGACCGGTGAGATCGGATCGAATGTGACCGCCCGCCCGCTAGCGTCGACAGCAGTGCACTGAGATGCCGAAGGGCACGACACTCCGGTCATCAGGTTGCCGACGCCTGAGTCGACCGCGGCCGATGTGGTGGTACCGGGCGAACCAGGATTGAAAGTTACCTCCTGGCCGCTCTCGTCGACTGCGGTGCACTGGCTTGTCGATGGGCACGACACGGCGCTCAAGGTGGCGCCGGAATCGACCACCACAGGGGTCGGAGTGCCGGGCGAACCTGGGTCGTAGGTCACCTGATATCCATCGTCGTCGACCGCGGTGCACTGGCTCGCCGAAGGGCAGGCCACCGCGTTCAGTCGCTGGTCGGGGTCGATCTGCGCGCTCGTCGCAGAGCCGCCGGGATCAATCGCGGTCGGGTCAAACGTCACCTCCTGCCCATCCTCATCGACTGCGGTGCATAAATTGCTCGCGGGGCAGGCCACGCCGGTCATGACGCTGTCGGAGTCCGAGTCGACCGCGACCGGGCTCGCGGTAGTCGGCGAGCCCGGGTCGAACGTCACTTCTTGCCCGTCCCAGTCGACGGCGGTGCACTGGTCCGCCGAAACACATGCAGCGCCGCTCATCACGTTTCCGGAGTCGACCGCGACCGGGCTCGGCGAGCCGGGCGAGCCCGGGTCGAACGTGACCTCCTGCCCGTCCCAGTCGACGCCAGTGCACTGGCCCGTCGTAGGACACGCCACGGCGGTGACCCAGATGCCGCCCCCAACCGCAGCCGGAGTTGGATCACCGAGGGAGGTGGGATCGAACGTCACCTCATATCCCCCGGTGCCGACGGCGACGCACCGGCTTGTGGAAGCGCACGCAACGGCGCTCATCGTGTTGGCGGCGTCGATCCTCGCCTGAGTCGGGATCTCGGGCGCCCCGGGGTCGAACGTCACTTCGTATCCGTCGGCGTCGACGGCGGCGCACTCGGCCGTCGATGGGCACGCCACCGCGGTGATGTTGTTGGCACCGTCAATGCCGAACGGCGCCGAGAAGCTGGACGAGGTAGGGTCGAACGTGACCTCTCGCCCGTCGGCGTCGACGACCGTGCATTGCGTCGTCGAAGGACACGCCACCCCGGTGAGATCGTGATTGGAATCGATTGTGACCGGAGTAGTGGCACCAGGCGACATTGGATCGAACGTGACCTCATCCCCGCTCTCGTCGACGGCGGTGCACTGAGTCGCCGAAGGGCACGCAAGGCTGTCGAGCTGAACGCGGCCGTCGATCGTTGCGGGGGGCGGAGCGTCTTGAGGCGAGGTCGGGTCGAAAGTGACCTCCTGCCCGTCGGAGTCCACGACCGTGCACTGAGCCGCCGAAGGGCACGCGACGCCATACAGCTGCCTGCCGGAGTCGATCGTGGCAGGGGTCGAGGATGCGGCGCTGGAAGGGTCGAACGTGACCACGCGCCCGTAGAGGTCAGTGGCGGTGCACTGTGTCGCCGACGGGCACGCAACCGCCGCCAGCATCGCCCCACCGTCATGGTCGAGCGACATCGGAGTTGACCACAACAGGGTTGAGGCTCTCGCCTGGACCGGCGACAGGATCACAACCAACGCCGTAAGGGCTCCCAGCAGGCACGCGAACTGGCGTGGCGGGAGGATCGCGCAGCGCGTCAGAGATCCGCGCGGAATGAGGGTTTCCACATCGACCATGGTGTTTCGATCGGGGCGGACCGCTGCGCGCTTGAGCGCCCGACGTGGCGATCGACGAATGTGGCCTGGTGTGGCTGCTCGAACACCGCCTGGTGCGGCTGCTAGAACCGTCCCGGCGAGCAAGCGTCCGCCCGGGGACGTACGCTTTAGCGAAGCATGCGCCTCGTCGTTGCAAGATGCTCGGTGCGCTACACCGGACGCCTCTCGACCACCTTGCCCGAAGCGGTGCGGCTGCTGATGATCAAGGCCGACGGCACGTTCATGATCTGGGCGGACGGTGGCGGGCAATCAGTCAAGCCGCTCAACTGGATGACGCCACCGACTGTGATCGAGGAGTCGCCCGGCTCGGTCGTCGTGCGCAAGCGCGCCGGGGCGAGCGAGGACCGCCTCGAGATCTCGATCTCGGAGGTGCTCTCCGACGCCAGCCACGAGATGGACTCGCCTGACGCCGGAACGGCGCTCGCCAAGGATGGCGTCGAGGCGCACCTCCAGGAACTGCTCGCCGCCGCACCCCACTGGTGCGGTGAGGGTCTACGACTCGTGCGCCGCGAATGGCCGACCGATATCGGCCCGGTCGACCTCATGTGCCGCGAAGGCGAAGCAGGCTGGGTGGCCGTCGAGATCAAGCGCGTCGGCGGGATCAACGCGGTCGAGCAGCTGTGCCGCTACCTCGAGCGAATCCGGGCCGACAGCAGTTTCGCGTCGTGCCGTGGCGTGCTCGCCGCCCAGGTGATCAAGCCTCAAGCGCGCGTGCTCGCGTCAGCCCGCGGCATCGAATGCGTCGAAGTCGACCTCGCGGTGCTGCGCGGCGAGCGCGAGCCGGAGCTCAGGCTGTTTGCGGCGTAACCCCCTCTAGTAGGCCACTTCGGTCTGCTTGGGCTGCGCACCCTCGCCCCAGGCGGTCGCGACCAGCGACCGTGCGCCGCCGTGGTCGCGGTGCTCGTAGTGCTGCGCGCGGCCGTTATTCCGCTATAGAGCAGCGCCGCGGCATCGCGCGCCATGCTCTTGTCCACGTCGTAATCGTCGCTCGAGGCCGACATGCCGCCGGGCGACGCGAGATGTACGTGCACGTCGATCAGCCCCGGCAGCAGCGTCTTGCCGGACCCTTCGA
>JBKQKK010000256.1:0-9250 GCA_052147535.1 Solirubrobacteraceae bacterium
TGTGTATCACGAAGCTATGTTGAACTTGCCGGTGTGAGTCCGGTCACGGTAATGACCAAGCAGCCGTGTAGCTGGTGGGCGGTTGTAGGGGAGACCCGAATGCTGAAGCCCCATGACAAAGTCGCCTTGGGCGGCGAGCAAGCATGCGGTCCGTACGATGAGGAATCCTGCGTAAGCGCCGTTAGCCCCCCTGCGAGAGCAGGACAGAGCGGGAGCCGAGCCTCTATGACTAAGGCGAAGGCCATGGAAGGTGCGAAGAGCTTGGATGTGCGGCACCAAAGGACCCGTCGGCGTAGTGGGATCGGAACGTGTGCACAGTTCGGCACGGAACGTGAGAGGTCCGTCTCGGCCCCGGCATCAAGGGTCCCAGGTTGCCAGCCTGGGGCGCTCCGGGAAGTGGCGAAGCCTATAACCGGTAGACCCGGGAAGTGGTGGAACGTCGAGCGGAAGTCGGAGGAGGACGTAGTAGCGATGATCGGCGTGGACAACATAACCCGTCGTAGCGAAGGGCCTCTAGCCAGGTGCGCGATCACGCAACGGCCAAGGTCGCTTTGCCGGCCGAGGAGCCTCGTAGGTCGCTTGGGCCGGCGCCAACACCCCTGGCAAGGTGGAATGCGTGCGGTCGACTGCCTGGGGGAGAGCCGTGTGAGGGAGAACCTCACGCACGGTTCGGGAAGGGGGTGCTGGAAACGGAGCCTGCCTTGCCCAAGGTGACGGATTTAGCCCCCGGCGGGAAACCACCGGGACTACGGCGACCGGGCCTAAAGGCAAAGGAGGTCACCGCGCCAGCGCCCTACTTCACCGCTGGGTCATCGTTGTGGTGGTGGGGCGTCCGGGCGCGGGGTGCGACTCGTGGCTGGCGATCGCTGCGGTCAGCTCGTCCAGCTGGCGTTCGAGGAGCAGGCGCAGCGCCGTGCCGATCGCTTCGTCATCGAGGTAGGAGCGGATCCGGTCGGCGGCGTCTTTGAGGAACGCGAGCTGGGCGGGGTCGAGGATCGCGTTCGCGCACCCGGGGTCACAGGCGTTCCAGTTCGGGGCCTCGACCCCGCCGCACGCGCCGCCGGGACCGAACACGCAGTCCAGAGCGACCCCAGGGTAGAGGCGCAGGGCCGAGCCGCGAAGGCGCTTGCGCACCTCGGCGTGGCGCCAGATCCGCCCCTCGAACCCGCGCTCGTCGTCGTGTTCCACAGTCGCGACGTCGGTTGCGATGACGTCGAACTCGTCGGCGAGGCGCAGCGCCGCGCTGCCGTAGAGCGGCTCGTTGCGTTCGTGGAGGTCGTAGAGGCCGGCGAGACGGTCAACGGCGGCCTCGACGAGCTCGCTGGCGACTTCGTTGTCCTCGGCGGTGACATCGTCGTTGAGCGCGTAGTAGCTCTGCGTCATGTAGTGCGAGGCGTGCTTGAACTGCCAGTGCAAGGCGATCTGCATCCACGGGTACTTGCGGGCGGTGATCGCGAACGTGCGCCGGAAGCGGTGCGGGCGGATCGCAGCGCCGTCAGGGATCGCTTCGAGCAGCCCCAGCCCGGCGGCGAGGTTCATCGTCGCGATCAGCCCGTCAATCTCATCCCCGGCGTCAATCACCGGATCGCTGCCCGGCCGGGCGCTCACGACGATCCGCTGCGGATGCCAGGTGAGCGCCTCCGCGATCCGTGCCGCGCGCGCGACCGGCTCGATCACGACCCACCTGGCCTGAGCGCCGCGGAACGTCTTGAACTCCTTGCCGGTCAGAGTGAGATGCCCCCAGAACTCCTGCACGCAACCCTTCCGCAGCGACTGCACCTCGGAGTCGCGCATACCCGAGAACATGTAGATGAACACGATCGCGCAGATCCGGCAGAAGTGGGTGAGTGACCCCAACAGCGCCGGTTCGATCCCGTCGATCCAGGGACGCTCACTGCCGTCCGCGCAGCGCACGGCGGTGATCTCGCACAGCCCCCCAACCTGCGTCTGGCCGCGGGCGACCGCGTCGTCGATGATCGCGCGGACCTCGCGTCCCCGCAGGACGTCGGGCCGCACGCCGATCATCTGCGCCAGCAGCGCGCGGTTGACCTCATCGCCGGCCCAGACACCGTCGCGGCTGTGCTTGAAGTGCGCAGCCAACTCGCTCCTGGCGCGTAGCGGGATGCGGTTCTCGGGGCTCTCCAGCCAGGCGCTCAGGTGCTCGGCGACGGTCCGGACCTCGGGGAACAATCCCGTCGGGCGATAGTGCCAGCCGCCGATCGGCTCGGCGGCTTGCTGACTGGACGCCCACCTGTCGATGTCGATGTCGGGCTTTGCAGCGCTTCTGTAGCGCTGCGCGTGCCCGCTGCAGAACGGGCCGTCGCGGGCCTCACGCTCGCAGGTCCCAACCGCACAGTCAGGCGGTCGCGGCCCGAGCGGGAGCTGTGCCTGCTCGGTGGCTTGCCAGCTCGCCCCGTCAGGCGCTCCTGCGCGTCGCCAGCGGCGCTCGTGTTCGACACACCAGTCCCGCCGGCGCGGCTCGCGATCGCATCCCGGGACCGCGCAGCGGGCCGCGGGCCTCAGTGGATGGACTGGTTCCAGGATGCCCGCGTCGATCAGCCGCCGGCGGTTTCTTGAGAGCCATTGGTTTCGGATACCGGACCGTTGTTGGACCTCAGCGTCGCTGACCAGGATGATGTCGGGGTTCTCGCGCAGCAGCCGCCGGAATGCCTGCATCGTCGGAGCGAGGTTGCGGTGCGCCAAGATCGCCTCAGCGCTGGCGATCTCGTCGGCTCCCACGCGCTGGTTGACGTTCGGCCACCACGTTTGCAGCGGAGCGCTGCCCAGTGTGTCGGCGCGCTGCGCGGCGGCGAGGACGTCGGGCGCGATCTGATCGATGACCTTCCACAGGTTGCGCATCAACGGCTGATACTGCTCGGCGGGGATCGGCTTTGTTCGGCGCACGCTCAGATCGACGCCGGTGACTCTGTCCGCGCTCATGCCCTCCCAAGGGTCAAAGCGCAACCCGCCGTCGGTGAGCGTGTCACGTAGCAGATGAAGCGTGCGCAGCGTGTTCACGTAACCGCAGATGCTCGACCGCTCGATCCCTTGAGCGCCGGTGCGGGAGTTAGTCCGTTCGCTCGCCAGGTAGGCGAGGAAGTCGTCCAGGTCGCCCTGTTCCCAGCGGTCCAGATCAGCCGGGAGGGCCTCCAGCGTCGCCCACACCGCGAGCGCGTAGATGTGGGCGTGTGTCGCCTTCACCGTGCCCGACGACGATTCCCGTAACTGGTAGACGTCGATCCGGCGATGGCTGGTTGACCGCGTCGGCGCCAGCAGGATCGCCAGTACCTCCTTGGCTCGAAGCAGCCACGCCGGCGCGAGGCGCAGCGGCTGGGCAGGGCCTGCGGCCGGGCCTAGCGGGATCGGGGCGAGGAACCGGCCGAAGTTGAGCACGGCATCGCTGGGCAGCTGGTTGGCCGCCAGGCCGCGGATCGACAAATCCCAGCGCAGATCGCCGAACGCGGGGCTGCCTGGATGGCTGGGCAGTACCGGGTCATCGGCGGCGAACAGCAGCGAGCCCCCGTTGCGGGGTGCT
Source organism: Solirubrobacteraceae bacterium (assembly GCA_052147535.1). Lineage (GTDB taxonomy): Bacteria > Actinomycetota > Thermoleophilia > Solirubrobacterales > Solirubrobacteraceae > Palsa-465. Next base: position 3,536 of record JBKQKK010000256.1, read on the forward strand.
GGGGCGACCGGCGATCGTTGGGGTGCCGAGACGCTCACCACAGCCTGCCTCCGAGGCCAAGCTCGATTTGGCGCACGAACGGGCGGATCCCCCTGGCGGCGATCTCGCAGCGGGCGGCGTGGACCGCGTCAGCGCCGAACGCGTCGAGGATCGTTCTGATCGCAGCGAGCACCGAAGCCCACCGCTCGGCGAACAAGTCCGCCGGCAAATCGCGCTGGTCCTCGGCGATCACGCTGTCGTAGAAGTGGACGATGAACGGCAGGTGGCGCTCGGTGACGATCGCGTTGCGGCACCCGAAGCACGTGCCGACCCATAGTCGTTGGCAGACCTCGCCGGCCACCGCGTCCTCGAACGGTGGGTGGGTGATATCGAGGCACGCGGCGCCGACCGGGGTGTCGTCATCCTCGGTGCAGACCAGCCGGTCAAGGCCATCGTCGTCAAGGCCGGTAGACGCCTTCACCAACGCCCTGGCGGGCTCCTCGCCGGCGACCAACCGGTCCATCAGCGCGGTCGTGATCACAACGCCGTGGCGCTGGGTGACCTCGGGCTTGCCTGCCACGACCGAGTCAAACCAGTTCTGCTGGAACGCGTCGAGCGTCTCGAGCGTGAGCACGAGCAGCTTGGAGTCATCGCCGTAGTGGTTCAGGAACACGTCGATCGAGTGCTCAAACGGGTTGCCGGTGAGGTTCTCGCCGCGGACATCGATCGTCTCCACCGAGCGCCGCCCCTGGCGAAACGACCGGCTGTCATAGCCAGACAGCGCCCCCTGCGCGTTGCGCTCCCACCACTCCCGCAAACAGAACCACCGCACGATCCCCAACCGGAAGTAGCCGGCGTCCAGATGCAGCCACAGGCTGCCCTGATCCCCAGCACCCTCCGCGCAGCGGACATGACGCACAGGGGCGGTCAACTCGACAATCAGCTCCCACAGCTTCGGGACGCACATGCCCTCGCCCGCCAAGCGCGGGAACACCCGCTCGCTGACCGTCGCGAACGGTCGGCGGCCCTTGAACCCCGTCAGCACGCAGCCATTCCCCCGGACCTTGATCGCGTCGATCGACAGCGACTGCGCCCAACTCGGCTCACCGCCCGTCAATGCCAGCAACAAGAAGTAGCCAGCGAGGACGTCATCGGCGCTGGGGAACACCAGGCGCAAGATCGTGGCGCGTAACCGCACCGGAAAGGACGTCCGGCCGCACGAGCCCGCGGGCTTGCCGTCGGGCCACAGGGCGGTGATCGAGGAGTCGAGGTTCGCCCATTTGCGATCCGCCGGCAGCGGCTCCCAGAGATGCACCAGAATGTCCTCGCTGGAGAGCCCGCCGCCGAACACGGCCCGCCACGCCAGGTTCGCCAGCGAGTTCCACCCGTGCAACTCGGGATCCCTTCCCGCTGCGACCAGGGCTGCGCCCTGGCGAACCTTTGCCACCGCCTGGTCCAGCACGGCGAGCAGGGCGCTCCTGAGCGCTCGGTCCTCGTCGTCGGTGAACCCAACGACCTGGCCAGCGACATGCCGATGCCACCTCGACCGAGGCCCATGCCGCGCACGGTCCAACAGGATCGGGTCAACGACCACACCGATCGCGGCAGCCTCACGGATGAACCTAAACAGCTTGGCCGCCCTCACGTGCGGCTCGTTTGAGACCTTCCGCTCACCGCAACCGTCAACCAGGAAGCGAGCGGCGAGATCGGCCTCCCAGTCTGAGACAAGCTCCAGCGACAAGCCAGCGAGCCTCAACGCGGCTGGGTCGCGGGCGTGGGCATCGACAAACCGGGCGAAGTCACCGAGGGCGTACTTGTCGGTCTGCGTGGTCTTGAACCTTGCGTACCTGCTGTCGACCCCTGGGCGGCGATGCGCCACCCAACCGTCAAGCACATCGGCCATCAAACCCGAACAGCGCCAGTCACCAGGGTTCACCGCAACGGTGTCGACGGTCAAGCCGTCGGGCCGCACGCAGTCGATCGCCCGGATCCCGACATGCCCCAGCGGCCGCGGACCGGACGGACGCGACCGCGACGCGAAACGCCGACGCCGGTCAGCTCGCGCCATCACCCACCCCCACCGGTTTCAGTTGCCGACCGAGGGAAACGAACACATCGGCCAGGTCGTCGACCGAGTCGATCACGCTGTGGTCAAGCTCGCCGAGGTGATACAGGTACAGCCACGTGGTCCTCAGCGACCGGTGCCGCAAGAGTTCCTGCACAACCTGCACGGGCCACATCACCGACTGCCCGTAAGCCCGGATACCGGGCTCGTCATGATCGCGCAACAGCCGCGCGAGCCGATCATCACGCTCGACGAGATCGTGCATCAACGTCCACAGCAGATGCATCCCGAACGTGTGACGCATCCAATGCGGCGACACGTTGGAAGGCATCTCGATCGCCTTCGCGTCACCGCGATACGACCAGACACGACGATTCGCGGTCTCAAACACCCGGTTGACAAGGCTGCCCGACACCATCACGCCCCCCTCGCCGAGAAACAACGCCAACGGCTCCCACCGCCCCGCCTCCCGACGGTAGGCCCGTGAGCGCTCGTCAACCGACATCGCGGCCACCGGCTTGGCGAACGCGCACCTCGCCGCCCTGTCGTAGCCCTTGACCGTCTGGCGACGCTCGTCGAGCTCCTCGACGACGATCATCATCGGCTCCCGCCTGCGCAAACTGCCGGTCGAGTTCGCGACCGACACGATCACATCACGGTCACCCTCAACATAGGCGCGCAGATCCTCCAAGGCCCGGCGCGGCACGATCACCTGCCCCTGGCGCCCGCCCTTGGCCGGAGCACCGATCAAAACGCGACGGCCGTTGGTCGCCGGCGCGCCGAGATCCACCTCGACCGCCATCAACGACCGCATCTCGTTGCGGCGCATGCCGGTCGTGGCCAACACGTTGGCCATGCACCCGTCCCGGCCCGGGTAGCCGCCCCGAAACGCCGTCTCGATCGTCCCGTCCGGCCGGTACCCCCGCATCCCGACCTCAACGAAATAACGCACCTGCCCCAACAACAGATAGCGCACAGCCCGGGCACCGACCGCACGCGACCGTAGCTCCCGGTCGGCGCCCGGCGCCGCGAACGGCCCCTCACCAGCCGCCAGGCACCCATCACGCGCAAGCGACCGGTAGAAGTCGTGGATCGCTGCCAGCTTGCGGTTCCACGTCCCGCCCGACACCGGACGCTCACTCGAGGTCCGCAGATCCCGCCCGTACTCATCCAGATCCTCGAACTCCGCCTCGAGATAGTCGATCCCGTAGGCGTCGTGCAAGAAGTCGATCCACTCCGCCACGTCATAGGCATAACCGCGGCGGCCCTCCAGGCTGCGCTTGCCGCGGGCAGCCATCCCGCTCACCCACCGAAAGAAATCGGCGTTCGGCCGCCCGTCGTCGTCAAACAAGAACACGAGCCCGTCATCAAGCCCGCAGCCCGCCGGGTCAAAACCGCAAAGAATCTCGCCCAGGTCCACGCAATCGTCGCCCACCCGGACCACAAGGCCAACCGCCCCTCGCAGAAGCCCAACGTCGAACTTCGCCATCAGGCTCATTCAGTCCGCCGGCCCGTTCACACTCGATCCCCCACCGCATGCCAGCACCGCGGACCACCCTACGATGACGCACAGGCTGAGTCAAGCGCGTCCTAACAACAAACTGGTCAGGATCTGGCGGCGCTCGGCGCTGGTGACGTGGTTGCCGATTTGGTCTGTGTCGTGTTCGTAGGAGGCGACTAGCTGTGGCGGCGTTGAGTTGGCTGTCAGGGGTCCGAAACTGGGGTAGTCGGCGTTTGGGATGGGGATCGTGCGGGTTGTGCCATTGCGTAGGCGCACGCTGGCGGTGATTGCCGAGTCGTAGAAGAAGCCGTCGTAGGCCACGATGAACGCGTGGTCGGGTCCGGTTGGAAGGACGGTACGGACGTCGCGCGAAGTTGTTAGCCCGAGGTTTTCGCTGGTTGCGAGCGTTTATCCCTGCAAAACTTCGTGTTTTGCGCTTTTTCGGGTGGCGGCTGCTTGGCTACGCGGGCTTGAGCGCGAGGAGCTCGAACGCGCGCTTTTGGACGGCGGTGGGGGTGGTGAGTTGCTGGTAGGGCGCGTTGATCGCGGTGACGCGCACGGTGTTGCGGCACAGCGTGCCGAGGTCGGCGATGAGGTCTTTGAGGCTGTGCGCAATCCAGCCCGTTGCTGTTGCGGGCGCTGCCGGCCTTGGCGTTCGCTTGGGGTGAGCGCTGGGCGGGCGCGTCTCCCGGAACGCGTGCTCGTTGACTTTGAGTTGCTTGTAGGCGCGCACGACGGCGGCGGCGGCGATGCGGGTCGCGGGCTGGTCGGTGCGCACGATGTAGATCCCGTCAAAGCGTTCGTGCTCGATCTGTTCTTGGTTGCGTTGGTAGCTGAACGCGCCGTCAGCGATCTGGAGCGTGAAGTGCTTGGCCATCTTGCGCTTGTTGATGACCCGCCCGACACGCTTGCCGATGATGCCGGCTGCGGCACCCTTGAGCCGCCCGCGGTCACCGTCGACGATCGCTTTGACCTTCGCCAACTCGGCCTCAGTGACCTCCAGCAGCTCCGTGCGCTTACGCGCACGCTCGGCGGCGACGTGCGGGTTGCGGCACACGACCAGCCGCTCGCCGGGGAACTCCGGGGAGGCGATCTCGCACAACCCATGCTCCTCAAACAGCGACAGCTGGAAATTCGGTGCGACCGTCAACGCTTGGATTTGCGGCGCTCGTAGCGAGGTGATGAACCCGACCCCCTGCGCTTTGAGCGCCTTCGTGCGAGCCTCGGTGATCATCCCGCGATCGCCGACGAACACGACCCGGTCGATCCCGAAGCGCGCCTTCACGCGCTCCACCGCCGGGGGGAGCGTGCGCGAATCAGCCGTATTACCCGGGTGCACCTCGATCGAGACAGGCCGCCCCTCGGGTGAGCAACACAACCCGTAGGTGATCTGCAGCTTCCCGCGCTGGCCATCACGCGAGTAGCCCAGCGCGCCCAGCTCACAACAGCGCCCCTCAAGGTAACTCGATGACAGGTCATACAGCACGAACCCATCCTGCAGATGGCGGCGCGCGAGCGTACGCTCGATCCGCTCCTGGCGCTCAACCAGCCAGTCCATCGCGCCCAGCGACTCGGCCTCCTTGACCTCCCCCAACTCAAGCTCCTGCGCAAGCGTTGACTGCTGCACAAGCCGTGTCGTTGACAGCTTCGAGCACGGCGCAAGCAGCCGCCGGGCGACCATCGCGACGACCAAGGTCCCGCTCGCGGCAACGCTCACGGCAGATCAGCCGCTCGAGATCGAGATCGCGCAGCACCCCGAGCGCCGCCGCAACGTGCCCGTGCAGCAACGACCGGACGATCTCAAATGCGTCAGTCGCGCCGACCAGCGTCTCGCCGGCGAGCGAGCGGCGTAGCACCTCATTCTCACATTCGGCGAACGCGTTATCCATCGGTTTGAAAGCGATGCCGTGTTTGGCGGCCTGGCGTTTGGCCCACTCGTTACCGTTCAGGTACACCCATACCGGGAACGGGCGGTACGCGATCGTCTTGATGAACGCCGGGCCCCACTCCGGATCGCGGATATAGAAGTAGTAGTTGTTCGGGAGATCGACTGGCGGCGGTACTCGAAATGCGGGTGCCCGTCAGGGCCGCCATCACGCCACCCGCGCCACGCCGTCGTCTTCTCCTGCGCGACCCCGATCATCACCACACCGAAGCGACCCTCGCGCTC
>JBKQKK010000257.1:0-24208 GCA_052147535.1 Solirubrobacteraceae bacterium
GTCACCTCAAGCGCGGCTACGGCCTGCGCCGCAGCCGCCTTCCCGGCCACACCGGCCAGCAGACCTGGTGCTGCTGGTCGGTCCTTGCCTACAACCTCGACACTCACGCGCACCGCCTGCACTGACCACGTGTCCCCCGGCGCCGGTCACGATCGAAAAGATCACCGGCGCCACCCGGTCGCGGCGTACTCAAAAACCCCCACAAACCAGGCAAAACACCAAATGCAGCCCCCGTCATCACACACCCAGACCGCTGCTCCCTACACCGTCAACAACCGGCCAGGTTTTTCCGGATCAACTACCTAGGAACGGTTGCGGCCCACTGCTCAGCCTCTGCCTTCAGCGTCTTGAACAGCCGGTGCTCGCGATGTGACGCCTGATCGGCGATGAGTGTGCGCTCATCGTCGTCGCAGTCGGCGAGGAAGCCGAGGCGCGTGCGTACGGTCGAGCAGATCGCCTGGTGGTCGGCGCCGTGCTTGCGTGGAACGAGGCGGCTGATGTCCGTCCAGCGGAAGTTCTTGGGCAGGATCGCGTCGAGGAACTGCTGTGGCTCGTACGGGCGCTTTGTGCGTTGGTCGGTCCAGGCTTTGAGGACCGCGAGCCGTCGCGCGAGTCGGTCGTCGAACGGTCGCTGCGCCCATAGGTACAGGTCGTAGACGTCCTTGCTCGATCCGCTGATTCCGCGGCGGTTGCAGGCCATGATCTTCTCGCCGATCATCTCGTACGGATCGAGTCCGAACAGGACGGGGATGCCGCATTCGACGTGTTTGAGGTAGGTCTGAGGGACCAGTTCGAGCGGCCGTGGTTCGAGGATCGGATCGAGGCGGTAGCTGATCTGCAGCTCGAAGTGTCCTTCGCCGTTCGCGTGTGCGTAGGCGATCGTGCCGCTGAAGTTGCCGTCCTCGGAGTGGCGGAAGGTGTCGATCTCGAGCGTCACCCCGTGATAGGGGCTGTGGTTGGAGAGGGCGTCGCTGATCTCGTTTTCGTAGCTCTGGTGCGCCGTGGCATCGAGGTCGATGTCCTGGGAGAAGCGTCCGGTGCTGCCGAACACGCATTTGCGCAGGGCGGTGCCGCCCTTGAAGAGAAGTGGTCCGGGCGCGGCGCCTTCCTTGCCGGGGCCGATGAGCCCGATCTCGTTCAGGAGCGCGAGCGCGTAGTGCAGGACGATCTCTTGGTCGGCGACTGCTTCGTCGATCTGTTGGGAGACCGCGTACTGGCGGACGAACGCCTTCGGGACCATCAGCGCCTCAGCTCCTCGTGGAGGTCAGCGGCGTCGATGTTGGCGACGACATTCCACGGCTCGAGCAGCTCACCGTCAGATCCATCGAACTCGTGGTCGCCGAGGAGGATCCGGCGGACCCGTTGCCCCGGATGGGCCGCTCGGCGGGCGAGCGGCTCCGGTACCGGGGTTTCCACGACCTCGAGCAGCGCGGCCAACCGGCGCATCGCCGCGAGTCCGTTCGGATGGGTGTCGATCAGGCGGACTGCCTCTCGCCAGTCGAGCGAATCCTGTGCTCGCGTCGCGATCCGTGCCAAGCCCCGAACGCCGCCGACGCGGCCGGGGACAAGCGCGCTGTCGCTCAGCACCTTCTCCGGGGTCGCCACGGAGATCTCCCAGCCGTGAAGGTCGCGCCGCTCGGTGCCATCCAGCGAGAACGTCCGCAGGTGTGCGAGCTCGATCGGGACCTCGGCCCATGCGGTCGGTCGCTTCGTCCCGACAGCGACGGCTACCTGGACGTCGCCCGGCCGATCCGGCGTGAGGCCGAGCTCGTAGGCTGCCGACTGGAACGCGACGTAATGCGCGGGTATCCAACTGGCGAGTGCCGCCCATGGATTCGGGGGCGCGAATCCAGCCGTCTCCGCAAGCACGGTTTCATAGCGGCCGCGCGCGGTCCGACGCAGCCATCCCTTGCGTGAGAGTCGGAACAAGACCTGGCGAATTGCCTCGCGGTCCCATGGGAACGTCTCCGAGACGTCGTCGATCGTGACGGCCATGCGGCGCTCGGCCTCGAGCCAGCCCATGACGGCGCTCTCCATGGGGGAGAGCGTGCGAATGATGGCGGGGCTGTCGTATGACTGGATCATGAGCGACTGTATAGCGTGAAATGTCCAGATTGTCAATTATCGACTCTACGTGCGTGCGCGTGTGGGCGCCTGCGTGTACGCCACACAGCGATCGCACTTGGCGCGTTCATCCTGTGGCCGACGCGCGAGGCGCCGCGGATGCGCGACCGCCTCGCCGCCTACATCGTCGCCGAGGGCCGCTGGCTGGAGGCGATCCTGAACGCGTACGTAGAAGGTGATCAGGGCGGGTCCATGCGATCGACACGACTCGCAGCACGGCGAGCGCGCACGGACGCGCACAACGCCGTACGCCTCGCCTTGGCCGAGCCCCGAAGCCGACGGCCAGACGCCCAGCCACTGCGCAGCGTGCTGGCTGCAATCGATCAGATCAGCGAGTGTGCGCTTGCGCTCGCGGCGACGGTCCACGATGGCGCGCGCACTCCCCGCCGAGCGCTCAGCCCGTATCTGTCCACGCTCCGCGCATGCTTCCAGGAAATCGCGTCTGCGATGCAGAGTGGCGCCCCGGGGACTGAGAAGGGGCCGCTCACCCCGATACCTGACTACGACGAAGATGATCCGGCCCTTGCGACCGTCGTGGCCGAGTCGACGATCGTTCTGACCGTATTGGATCGCATCGATCAAACATGGCGTGATTCCGCGCAACGCCACAGTCAGGACCAGTCGCCCACGGGCGGTCATTCCGCAGGCTGAGGCGCGAAGATGCCGGCTCACGGCAACTGACTGATCGACGTGTGGCCCCTCCGGTTGGAGGGGCCACATCGGTACCGGGGTTGCGAGACGTCGGACTGGCGACGGTCGACGATCCCGCGGCCACCGTGGGTTCGGTCAGCGACCGAACCGGTGTCGATGCGCCGAGACTGACCCGTGGCCAACCGGCGCGTGATCCCACCGGCGATGCGGTTGGCCTGAGCCCACAGACACCCCTCCGGGGCCACTGCCGACGCCCAGTGAGCTCACGGTGATCGGCGTCGAGGTGATCAGCAGGGGAGAGCTCACGATCGCGGTCACGTTGAACTGTCCGACGCTGTTGAACTGGAGCGTGTTGCTGTCGATCGAGGTTGTGTCGCCGCTGGCGACGACCCCGTACTGGCTCGGATCAAGTGTCCATACGTTCCCGTACTGATCCTGTGCATCGACGGCAAACGTCACCGTGCCACCCACTGGGATCGTGACATTCTGGTCGTCGCTCGCAAATGCAATCGACACCGCCGGCCCAGGCGCGACCTGCACGGTCGTGTGGGCGGTGTAGCCGTCCAGCTTCGCGGTCACCGTGTGCGCGCCCGCCGCGAAGAACTGAAGATCGTTCCCGCTCACGACGTCCGACGAGACGTTGCTGCTATACGTCGCACTCTGCGTGATCTGACCGATCGGGTTTCCGTAGGCGTCGTAGCTCGTCGTGACGAAGGCGACGCTGTCGCCCGCGCTGATCTGCGTCGACAGAGTGGCGACGCCGATCGAGTGCTCGGCCGCCGCGGTCACGTCAATTGTTGCGGTGGCGACCGGCACACCGTCCACGGAGGCGGTCACGGTGTGGGTTCCCGCCTGGTACATCGTGATCGTCGAGCCTGAGATCTTGTCGGGTGCGCTGCCGGTGTCTCCCTGGTTCGGCGTCACGGTGCTGGTCCAGGTCACGCCCGAGTCGGTCAGCGGGAAGCTGGGGCTGTCGCCGGCGGTTGCCGCGAGCGTCATTTTCACCGATTTTCCGGCGACCGCGCTGGGTGCAGACGGGGTTGCCTGGTAGGTCAGGGTCGGAGCCGTCCACGCCTCCACGACCCCGCCCGCGTTCTGGCCGACGGTCCCCGTCGCGATCGTGCCATGGATCAGCTGTGAGTCGAGCAGCGAGGAACCCGCGCCTCCACCCGCTCCAGAGCCGCTGATGCCGGTGGCGGGATCCTGGGTGCTTCCCTGGCCAGAGGTACCGCCGTTGACGCCACCGCCGCCAGCACCACCCCAGCTGTAGGACGACAGCCACGTGTCCGCGACCGTGCTCGCTTGACCGTACGATCCTGGCATCGCGCCGCCGAGGCCACCCTTGGCGTCGCCGCCGTCGCCGGGGCCGGCACCGTTCTGGGCGACCTGTCCGCCCGACCCACCGCTGCCTCCAGCCGCCATGTCGGGCTGCCCGCCGCCCTGGCCGCCTCCACCGCCGGCGACGAGCACGTTGGTGCCGTTGAGCTGGACAATCGTCGCACCACCGCCACCGCCACTGGCGAACCCATCGGGGCCGGCATCGCCGCCGGCGGGGTGTCCGGATCCGCCGACGGCGTTCATGTATCCCCAACCACCGTTCGAATTCGTCGCACCACCAGCGCCCTCCATGTAACCCCGATTGCCGACGGCTACCGTCAAGTGCTCGATCAAAGGCAGCCTGATGCAGCCGCTGACCACGGCCCCGCCGCCACCGCCATCACGGGGATAGTCGGAGTCGGTCGTGCCGCCACCGTCGCCACCCTTGGCGATCAGGCACATCGCACCGGGTCCAACCGGGGCCTGCTGCGGCGAACCGGTGTACTGCCATATCAGCTGCGCCGGCGCAGCGCCGACGGGGGTCACGGGAGCTGCCGAGGCGATCGACGGAAGCGCAATCGCCGCCGGCAGCGCTACGGCCGAGATGCCGGCTGCCGCCAGCCACCGCTTCCCTGCTCTTGAAACGTCCGATGTAAACATGGTTGCTCCTATCGCTTGCTGGAGCGTCGATTCGGATGTCTCGGCGCTCGTTAGGTTCGGTAAGCGACCTGAACTCTGCGGGAACCGAGCATGAGCGTCTTCGGTACCCGACTACTGCATCTGCGGCACCGTGTACTTAGCCGGAGCGACCGGTCCTGCGAGGCGTGCGCCCGCAACGTGGGGGCTCACGCACAGAACCGCCTCGGAGATCCACTGAAGATCTCGGTGCCGGCAGATCCGCCCGTCCCCTCATGGTTGGCAGGTGCTCGGTCCGCTGACGGCATGGTAGGTAGGCTGCCCGGGCGTCAGTCGGTGCGCCGCTCTACCGGTGCGGCGGCGAGTCGATGTGCGCATGATGGCGCCCGCAGTCCCGATCGTCGACGTGATAGGGGCTGCAAGGGTTGGCACGAGCTCTCATGACGGCCTCGAGAACCATCTCGTCAAGTTTGGGCCATGCCGTCACGCGGCGCGCTGATGCAATGGGCGACGCTTGTGACGGTTGCGTTCTCCGCACTTGCACGGAACGGCGCCGGGCAGTGGGGCCGGCCCGGCAGCCGCTCAGGCTATGACGCCCCGATGACGTGCCAGGTCCCGCCGAAGCTGCGGATCCCCTGGCCGAGGGCCGACCCGGGTCGCCCCTTGTCGCCGGCGTAGTAGTAGAGCGGGTGGCGGTTGAGCATCACCTGGTAGAAGCCGCCTCTCACACGGCGCATGATCCCGACCGTGCCGGGAACGGCGCCTGTCTTGGTGACCTTCGTGGAGGCTGACGGGACCTTCAGCGGTTGCCACACGTTGAAACACGCCCGCGTGACGCATTGCAGATGAGCGAGGCTCTCGCCGCCGAGCTCATACACTCACGCCGCGTCCGTCGACGACGATCGTCTGGGACTTGCCGCTCACAGCGCGCTTGGCAGTGTTCAGAGACATCGAGGTCCCCGCGAGCGCGACACCCGTAAAGAGTGCCACGGCCCCGACGATCAGCGCCGTGACCGTCAGCCGTCGCAGACCCGCGGGGCGGCGCCCCCGGCGTGCAGGGCGCGCATGCGGGGTTTGCTCGACGGGGCGGTGATTGCTCATGCTGTCGGTGTTCTCACCAGTGGGACGGGTCGGTGACAGGTCTGGGATGTGCACCACGTAGATCGCTGTTGCGATCGTGAGCAGAAGGAGTTCCCGAAATGGGGCTTCCGACGTGTAGGCCACGAAGAACTCGGTCATCACGATGAACGCAACCCAGACGCCGGCGCCGTAGCACAGGGCGCGGAGCTCTCGCTCACGGTCGTCAAGCGATAGCGCCTTCGAGAACATAAATGCGGCCATCGCCTCGAGCACGAGAGCAGCCGCGAGCAGCAGCTTGGTCGGGGTCTGTCCGACGTGGTAGATCTTGACGATCGATAGCATGTAGCCAAGGTTCCCCGAGTCAAGAAACGCCCAGTGGATCGCCCCGATGCTGTCCAGCAGATTGACGAGGTTCGTCAGCGCGACCAGCGAGAAGTAGATCGCCCAGAACAGAAGCAAGAGGCGTTTCAACAGGTAGCCAGAGGGGGATGGGCCCGGCTCGGAGTCGAGCCGGAACGACCTGGAATGCGCGCCCGTCTGGGTCGGAGTGCGGTCAGGGACATGTGTGCGGGAATGTTCATCGTGGGCTCCTCGACGTTCATCTATGCGGTGAACGGAGGTTGCGCGACTAGCGGTCTTCCATCGTCAGTAGTGCACCACTGCACTTTGTAGCCACCCGGCTCAGTAGCCTGCGCGGCGCCCCCAACTCGGAACCCGCGCCGGGGGAACGAGGAGCGGGTCGGGCTGGCTGACGCCGTGGGAGGCGCCGCGCCCGCCGGTCAGAGATCGTGGCGGTCGCTGACTCCGAGCTTCTGCATCGCCCGGTGGAGGTGCGACTCCACGGTGCGGATGGAGAGGACGAGCCGTTCCGCGATCTGTGCATTCGACAGGCCCTGGCGCGCGAGTTCGACGAGCTGCGCCTCTCGCGAAGTCAGGTCCACCGGGCTCCCGTCAAGCGCCGCAACCGCTGGCATGACGCCACCTTGCCCGTCGATGAACAGCTCGCGTGCCCGTGCGACAGCGCGGCGCGCCGAGTCCTGACGCCCCCCATTCATGAACGCCGCCGACGCGTGCGCGGCAGCCTCGGTCGCGTACCTGAGCGCGCCCAAGTGCGCGAATCCGTCCGAAACCTTGATAAGGGCATGGCCGTTCCCGCGAGCGAGCGCTTCAACGTGATCGATGTAGAGGCTCACGAGCGGGGCGTCACACCGTGAGCGCATCGCGTCGATCGCCGCGGCGAGGGGGCGCGCCGGCGCCCCGACTCGCATGGCCTCGTAGAACATCAGCGCGCGGTACAGGGGATCATCCGCGAGTTCGTCGGCGGTGTCGAGCAGAATCCGCTGGGCGGTGATGAGATCTCCTCGAGCTTCAGCCTCCCAGGCACGCGCGCGCGCCACATACGGAACCTGTGACGGCAGCGGGTCCCTCCCTTCAAGCGTGTTCAGACACCGACGTGCGGTCTCGATCGTGCGGTCCGCGTTCCCCGTCTGACGGACGACGCCGACCAAAGCCTGTCGAGCGATCACGAGCACGCCGAATGTGTCCTGCTGTTCATAGTGGAGCTCCGCCTCGGAAAGCCACCGTGTCGCGTCCCGGTAGCGGCCGGCGATGTTCGCGACCGTGCCCACGACCATCGCCGCGACGCCGACCGCCGCGTGGTCACCCAATCGCACCGCCTCGGTCAGCGTGTGAGCCATCTCCCGCTCAATCTGCGCTAGGTCGACGCCGCTGTGGATCTCGACGACCCCCAGACCGGCGAGCGCCAGCTCGTCGCTGTGCCCGGTCAGCGGCAGCTGTGGGCGCAGGTGCCGCAGCAGCTCGCGCGCTTGGAGTACCCGTCCGGTGGCGAAGAGGCTCATCGCGTGGCCGACTTCGAGATCGCGTCGGACTCCCGCGTCGGGTGCCTCGTCATACAGCAGGACTGCGGACATCGTCACCGCGCTTGCCGAGCCCTCGACAAGGGAGGACAGTTGAAGGCGGATCGGCAATAGCCGCCGAACCCACTTCTCGTCATGCCACCAGTCGAGTGCGCGCACGAGCAGCGCCTCGGCCTCGTCCGGGCGCTGAAGTCCCCAGTAGAGGACGTCGACCCTGCGGTTCAGGTACTCAACCGCCACATCTTGCGAGCTGAGCTCGTTCTCGAGATCCGCCAGGACGGCCTCGGCGTCTTCGAAGCGCTTGCGCGCCTGGTGGCAGCGTGCGAGCAGCAGCCCGGCGGCGGCGCCGCCTCCGGAGCCAAGCGCGCTCTCGGCCAGCTCGGCACCGAGGTCCGGGTCGCCTCGCTCGCTGGCGGCCTTCCCAGCGTCGAGCAGCAACTCGTTGGGGATCGGCGCGCCTGCGTCAAAGCGCCAGCGACAGACTCGCAGTGAGTCGCGAGGGCTGAGGTGTGCGTGTGCTTGCAGACGTTCCGCGAGCGCAAGAGTGAGATCTCGCGAGCGCAGCGACGGGAGCGAAGCGCGGATCGCCTCTCCATACAGCGGGTGCGCAAGCGACGCCGTCTGATCGACGCGCGTAGCGCTGACCGTGATCAGGCCGCGGTCCTCGACGTTGTAGGTTGACTCCCGTCCGGCGAGCTCGAAGAGGTCCTCCACGGCCAGTGGCTCACCGAGCGCGAGGAACTCAAGCACGCGTCGGTCAGACGCCTCCAGACTTGATAGGCGGGCTGAGATCAGCTCGCCAAGCGACCTATTCAGGGGTGGTTGCTTGGACATCCTCCACAGACCACCAACCTCGTGAAATGCTCCGCCGTCGAGCGCGCCGACGACGAGCTCCCTGGCATACAGCGCATTGCCGCGGCTCGTCTCCCATACCCACCGACGCGCGCCCTGTTCCACAGGACCGCTAACAATCCCCTCGACCAAGGCCGCGGTGTCGCTCTCACCGAGCACGTCAAGCTCCAGTCGCTCCGCCGCGGCGTCCTTCCACAGGGACACGACCGCATCGGGACACGGCTCGCCGGTCCGGACAGTCGCGAGAACGAATGTGGAGGTCGCGCTGGCAAGATGAAGCGCCAACGCGGCAGACACCGGGTCAAGCAGTTGCGCGTCATCGACACCGACAATCAGCGGCCGATGCCCCGCCAGCTCAACAAGCGCCGCAGCACTCCCTCGCAACAGCTCCAGCACGTCGTCGGAGCGAACCTCGACAGGGATGACCCCAGCGAACGCACCCATCGGCACGGTCGCGGCGCTGCGCGTCGCCTGCACCCATAACGCGAGCGCACCCTCGCGCTCGGCCTGTGCCAGCGCCGCGCGCGCCAGCGCCGACTTTCCGACACCGGGGCCCGCGACCACAACCGCACCAGCGCGCCCTGCGGCACGCACCCGAGCGATCTGCTCGAGCTCATGCTCACGGCCGATGAACGGCCACTCTCGCACTCCGGCTATCGGCAAGGCTGGTTCACCAAGCCGATCACCCGTTCGATCGACTCTCGTACGGCAACTATAAACACACACCCTAATCGGCTCGAACGGCCAATCAGTAGCGTCGGCCACCAATGCATTAGTCGCACACCGTCCGCGGCAGCGTCGCCACATTCGCACGATTCTCAGGCTCCGGCCCCGAGCTCTCCACCGCAAACAGCCAGCGTTGCGCAACGCACCGCCGCACGCGACGAGAACCGGCAGGGCGAGGCAAGAGCCCGACCTGCACAAGTTCGCGCCGCTGCCGGAACACCCACTGTGTCCGCGCCCGAGATGGATCGGAGGCGGTGAAGGTGGCCCCTGCGTATCGGCGGGCCCTCAGTACGGCACCCACCGCAGTCCAGTAGCCGCCTACGGACGACGTGCAGCGCTCCACGCGCGAGGCTGCATCGACATTCACAGACGGCGAGCTCGACGCCGCCGCGCACGAACAGAGGACGAACGGCGATGGCACGCACAGACTCACAATCACACGCCACTGATCTCACTCGCAAACACTGGCGCACCACACTTGGCTCTGCCGGGCTATGGACGGTCCGCTACGGAATCGGCATTGTGCTCATCCTGACCGGGATCGCTCTACTTATCATCGACCCAGACGGCATCGGCGTCGACGGCTTCGCGATGGGCGTCGGCGGCGGTTTGTCCATCATCATGCTCAACGCCCTCTACCGGTTCGGCGTCTCCGACAGCGAGGAACGCGCCCGCCATGACGAGGCCCTGCGGTACCTCGAGGAGCACGGCGAGTGGCCGGAGGATCCAGCGTTGCAGGCGGGTCCGCAGTAGAGCTGAGCGTTCTCCAGAGCACGATCCTGGGCGGCGCTGGCCGGCGACGGACGACGCCGTGCGCGTCTATCGTCCCAAACGCGTCACCGGCGCGCCGATGCGTCTACTCCATGGCGTCCCGGCTCGTGTCGGCCCCTAACCGCTCCCCAAGGGCTTGAAGTTCGGACTCCGGGATGGTTTCTTCGATCAGCGGGAAGAGTTCTCGCTCCTCGAGGCGGACGTGATCGGCGAGGCGGGTGCCGAGCTCGTGTAAGAGCTCGAGCGAGGGATCGTTCGCGAGTCGGGCGGCGTCTCGGCGGATAAGCATGTGGTCTTGGAGCATGCGCGTCACCACCGGGTGACCTGGCTCACCGTATGCCGCGTAGGCAGGTAATAGGAGCTCTTCCTCGAGGCGGAAGTGCTGCTTTTCCTCGGCTTCCCAAACCACGAGAAACGCGCGGGAAATTTCGGTTGCGGTCTCGGTTGTCGCTCGGCAGAGTTGCTGGGCGATGACAAGCACATGGTGGTGGTCGCGCGAGAGCGGAACAAGCGCTGGATGGCGCTTCATAGCTGGACTGTGCCGAAATCAGGTCGCCAGAGCAAGAAGTGGGATGCATCTTGGATCTCGTCGGACGCACGTCTACCGAAATCGCTAGCGACGGCCCCTCGGCGCACTACTGCGCCTGCGGCAACCCGGCTCAGTAGCCCACGCGACGCCCCGACCTCGAGGACTGCCGACTGGAACGAGCAGCATGTCGGCTCGCTAACGCCACGGCACGCCTAGCCCGGGGCTCAGAGGGCGCAAGCCGACCCGGCGTCACCATCAGTAGTGCCGCCCAGAAGTGCAGTAGCGGCACACTGACGACACTCGAACCGCCGCCCGTCAGGCTGTGGTCATGTCGGAAGATTCGAGCGTTTTCACTCCCCAGGTCGCGCAGAAGGAGCGCACCCTGCGCCACTCGCACGACATGGTCGAGCCGCGCTTTCGAGACATTGACTTCCAGCACGGACTCGACACCACGCTAGCCGCCTGCTCCCAGGACATGGCAGACGAAGCCGAGGTCATTGCCACCGCCGCCCGCATCATCGATGGGGATCCCGACTCCTGGATCGATGAATGGATGGGGACGGCCGGCTCGGTCTGGGCGGCGGCCGCAGAGGCGGAGCGGAACGGGTATGTGCTCGAGGCGTGCATCGCGTACCGTCACGCCTCCACCTACTATGCCGCGGCGCTGGACCGAGTCTTTCACTCAAGTGAGCCAGAGCGCCGGCCGGCCATCTGGCGACGCCAGCGCGACTGCTGGGAGCGTGCCCTCGCCCTGGGACCAACACCCGTTGAGCACCTGCGGATCCCGTTTGGCACCGGTACCCTGCCCGGCTTCTTCTTTCCCGCACCGGGCGCCGACGAGGGCGCGGCGCGGCCGCTGCTGATCGTCAACAACGGTCTTGACCGGCCTACCTCGCAGACCTGGGCGTACGCCGAGGATCTTGCCAGCGTCTGCGGGTGCCACTGGCTGACGTTCGATGGACCCGGTCAGCAGGCGTTGCTCTACGAGCAGCGGGTGTCATGCCGTCCTGACTGGGAGACGGTGCTCAGCGCGGTGATCGACGCTGTTCTCATGCGGCCGGATGTCGACCCGTCGCGGGTGGCTGCGATCGGGATCAGCCACGGCGGCTACCTGCTCGCCCGAGCGCTCTGCTTCGAGTACCGCCTGGCCGCAGGCGTCGTCGATCCCGGCATCGTCGATCTCGCTGCACCGTGGGTCGAGCGACTGCCGCCGCTGATGACCGGGCAGCTCGACGGCGGCGACCGGCTGGCGTCCGATCGCGAGATGCGGCTGACCGAGCTCTTCTCACCTGAGTCGGCAGCGACGCTGCGCATGACCAGCCAAGCGTTCGGCGTCGACGGACGCACCCACTTCGACCTGTTCAAGCTGATCAGCGGATATCGCCTCGGCAACGAGCTCTCCTCGATGACGACGCCGCTCCTGATCGTGGACGACGGTGACACAGGTCCCTGGCCGGGCCAGTCACGGCTCCTGAACAAACGCTTGCCGACGACCTCAACGCTCGCCCATCCCGCGGCGCCCGGACACAGTGGCGCGCTCCGCTCGTGCCTGCCACGATCCGATCGCAGGATCACGGACTGGCTCATTGAGCGCCTCGCGGTGCCCGACAAGCAAGGAGGGTGATGGCGGATGGAGGTGTGGCTGCACGGATTTGCAATCCCGCAACGGGTCGCCGAGCTCGCACGGCAAGCGGAAGCCTGGGGGTTCACCGGCCTGCTGATCGCCGACAGCCAGAACCTCACGGCTGACATCTGGGTGGAGCTCGCGCTCGCCGGCGCTGCGACGTCCCGCCTTCACCTCGGACCCGGGGTCACAAATCCGATCACTCGGCATCTCGCCGTCACGGCATCGGCCGCCGCCACACTCCAGGCCGAGACGGGCGGCCGAGCAGTGCTCGGGTTTGCGCAGGGAGACTCGGCGCTCGCCCAGATCGGGCGCCAGCATCTGTCTGTCGAGAAATTTACGTCGGCTCTTGAGACGCTTCAGGGTCTGCTCGGCGGCGATGAGGTGCAGCTCGATGAGCTCACCCGCAGCAGGATCCGCTGGATTGCCGATACCAGGGTGGGGAAGGTGCCAGTCCACGTCGCCGCTACAGGACCGCGGACGATCGCTGCCGCCGCGCGCCATGCGGAAGGTGTTGATCTCACGGTCGGCGCCGAACTCGACCGGATCCGGCGCGGCGTCGAGCATGCGCGTGCCGCGGCCGTCTCCAAACTATCGGTTGGCGCGTACCTGAACGTGGCCGTCGACGACGACCGAGATGCCGCTCGCGCGCTGGTGCGCGGCAGCGTCGCCACGTTGGCGCGGTTCTCCGCCGCAGCCGCCTCCCGCTCCGAGCTCTCGGTAGTAGACCGCCACGGCGTCGCTCAGGTCACGGCTGGGTATGACCGGGACCGGCACGGCGAGTCCAAAGCCGAATCCGCACAAAGCATCGCCGATGAGTTCATCGACGCGTTCGCCGTCGCGGGGACAACGGATCAGGTGCTTCGCCGGCTCCGAGCGATCTCCAAGTCGGGTATCGAGCGCGTGATCGTGGTTCCGGGGTCACTCGACAGCGACAGCGCGATTGTGCACCGATCTCTCGAACGGTTCGCCGCAGACGTGCTCCCAGAGCTGCTCGATTAGCGCACGAGCTCACGCGCGACGTCTGGTCGTCACGACCGACCACACATTGTGAGGTGGTGAGTCCGACCGACGAGCGCGCACGGTCGGCGCAGGTCCCGGCGATTCGGTGCGAGGTTGACCAAGGTACCGCCGGTCGTTGAAGCCTCATGTCTGGATCACACGGTCTTGATGCGTGTCGACCGTCTGAACCGACACATGAGCGGGCCAGCTTCCGATGCCCGGTCGGCTCCTCGGACATGCGAGAGCTCCAGCGCACCTAAGGATGGCTCGCGATGTCGTCAGTACGCGTGTGATCGTCATTCAGTAGTGCGCTACTGACGACGCCGATTCGCTCCCGACGGAGGATCCCAATACATAGCGAGGCCGCGCGCGCGGGACACCTCGTAAGCACGGCCCCTCACGAAAGCGCACGCCACGACAAGAAAGGAACCGAGATGAGCACCGCCATCGGCAGAGAGCAGTACATCGGGGAGAACCCCCACTATGCGGACAGTGATCGACGCCACGAGAGCGGACTCGAGCATCGGAACCACTACCGCCGCGGGATCCGTAGCGCGTTCGTCCTCGGAGCGGTGAGCGCCGCTCTGATCCTCGGTGGCGCATGGCTCGCGTTTGGCGCCGGGCACTCCGCGAACCGCCCCGCCGACGGGCCATCGTCGACAGCCGCGGCTTCGCACACCGTGATCGCCCATTCGGCATATCAGCAGGGCCAATGGGTCGCGTCCTTGCAGCACACGCTCGGTCTCCTCTACTACTACATCGGCCCGGATGACGGCGTTCTCGGTCCCCAGACTCGCCAGGCAATCATCGGTTTCCAGAAGGCGAACGGCCTCACGTCGGATGGCGTCGCCGGACCCGCGACGATGGCTTTGATGAATCACCAGCTGATCA
The DNA here is from genome assembly GCA_052147535.1 of Solirubrobacteraceae bacterium. Taxonomy (GTDB): domain Bacteria; phylum Actinomycetota; class Thermoleophilia; order Solirubrobacterales; family Solirubrobacteraceae; genus Palsa-465. Next base: position 14,081 of record JBKQKK010000257.1, read on the forward strand.
CGGGCGACAACCACATGGGTCCCAGCGGCCCGCCCGTCAAGACGGCCACAGGCACGAACAGCAAAGGCACGAGCACGACCGGCAGCTCGACGACAACGCCCACTGGCGGCGGCTCCTCAACCGGCGGTGCAAGCGTCACCACGACTCCCGCCGCCGCCTCCGCCCCCGGCGCCTAGCTCTCGTAACCCATCGGGACAAACCGTCACCTGACACCCACCTCCTTGTGCGCCTGTGAGTGGCAGCCCGGCCAGCCGGGTCTGCCGCTCACGCGTCTTCCGGTTCGGTCGGGGGCGACCGAGCGGCCGAAGTGAGTTGACGACTGCGTACCGTCGGACACCCGCTTTGGCCCTGCTCAGAGCGTCGTCTGCTGGCCGAGACGCGAATGACATCCAGTGATCCGGCTTCGCGTGTTTGGTGATGGCGATCGGGTTTTGAGCCGCCAGCCAGCACGGCTATAGTCGTATGGGCGGCATGAGCGGGCTGCCTACATTCACGTCCGACGGATCTGGGCGAGTGTGGCCGCTGATCGGCCGAGAGCAGGAGCTCGAGCGGATCGCGCAAGCGCGAGCGGCGGGTAGAAGCGGTGTCGTAGTCGAAGCGCGTGCGGGCGTGGGCAAGTCCCGGCTGGCGCGCGCCGCGCTGGCGCAAGCCGAACAGCGTGGCGCGGTGACCCTATGGGTGCAGGCGACCCGCAGCGCCGCGAGCGTGCCGCTGGGCGCATTCGCGGGGCGTCATCCCCGAGGAGGTCGGCTCGGACGATCTGTTCGAGCTGCTCCGCCGCAGCGCGGTGGCGATCGGCGGGCTAGCCGGTACCCGACCGTTGCTGATCGGGATCGACGACGCGCAGCTGCTCGATCCGACCTCGGCGGCGCTCGTGCTTCACCTCGCGACCGGTTCCGTGTGCTTCGTGCTTGCGACTGTGCGAACTGGGGAGCAATGCCCCGATGCGATCGTCTCGTTGTGGAAGGAGGGTGGAGCGGACCGGCTCGAGCTCGGCCGACTCACCGAACGCGAGGCCGATCAACTCGTCGAAAGCATCGTCGGTGGTCCGGTCGAAGAGAGCGTGCGCCGCTGGGTGTGGGAGACGAGCCGAGGCAACCCGCTGTACGCCCGCGAGCTGATGCTTGGGGCACGCTCCGGCGGAGCGCTGGAAGAGGTGAGCGGGCTGTGGCGGATGCCGAAGCGTCCGCCACTGAGCGCATCGCTGACCGAGGTGATCTCCGCGCGCCTGGCCGGTCTGACGGCGGCGGAGCTTCGAGTACTCGAGCTGCTTGCGCTAGGTGAGCCGCTCGCCATCGGCGAGCTCGTCGGGCTGGCAGGCGGCGAGGCCGTGTCGGCCACGGAGGCCCTCGGCGTGATCAGCATTCAGGGGTCTGACGGCGAACGTGAGGTACGCCTGTCACACCCGCATACGGCGAGGCCGTTCGGGCCGGACTCGGAACGCTACGCGCATCGGAGCTGCGGCTCGCGCTCGCGGCGTGCGTTGAGGCGCGTGGGGAGCTCACCCTGGCCGAGTCTTTGCGAGTGGCGCGCTGGCTACAGGACGCCGACGCCGAGACCCCGAACGCGTTGCTCCTCGACGCAGCCCGCGCGGCCAACCTCAGCGGCGATCCGGATCTCGGCGCAGAGCTCGCCGAGCGCGCGCTGGCGGCCGGCGCCGGTGTCGCCGCTGTGCTGCTCCTCGCGCGCTCTGACCAGGTTCGCAAACGATTCACTGAGGCGGAGACAGTTCTCGCCGGAATCGAGGGGATGTTCGACTCACAGGACACCGCGATCGCCTATCTCGACCAGCGCGTGTCGGTGCTCTACTGGGGGCTGAGGCGTTCTGTGGAGGCGGAGGCGCTGCTCGCGCGGGCGCGTGGCTGGTGGACGGAAGGAGCCTGGGTACGACGGGTCGATGCGGTGCGGCTGCACCTGCCGTCGATGCGGGAAGGTCCTGCCGGAACGGTTGCTGTGGCCGGTGAGATCCTGGCCGCCGATTCTCTCGAGCAGGACGTTCGCCATCAGCTCGAACCGGTCTATGCAATCAACCTGTTCCTTGTCGGCAGGGTTGTCGAGGCGTATGAGCTGATCCGCAGGATCCGCCCCACACCACCGCTCTCTAACCATGTCGAGGAACTGGCACTCGCCGGGCTAAGTGTGATCTCGCTCGAGAGCGGGCAGGACCTCGCCGAATACGAGCGCACCATGAGGATCATCTTCGAACAGGGGCTACAAGCGGGCGATCACGCATCGGCGGGGATGAGCGGCGGGGCGCTGGGCGGGATCGCGTTCCTCGCCGGCCGCTACCGCGACGCCGCGCGCTGGTTCGCGGAGGCTGAGGTTCACCTCGAGCAACACGACACGTTCGGGCGTCTGTTGATCGGATGGACCTACCAGGTCGGCATTGCCCACTTCACCGGCGATACCGACGGCGTCGCCCGCGCACTGGCCCGGTGTGAGGACGCCCTGAAGGGAGCGGTCCCACTTCCCAACCAGCTTCCCTCTGTCGCGCGTGCGCGAGCGTGGGCCGCCGATACCCAGGGCGACAGGCCCCGCGCGCAGCAGCTGGTCTTGGACACCGCAGCGTCGCTGTCGGCTGTGCCAATTTCTGCCGCTCTGCTCCAGTATGAGGCGTTGCGGTGCGGTGCCAATCCGCGCGAGGCCGCAGCGACGTTGTCTGACCTGCGCAATCGATGTGACGCGCGGCTCGTCGCCGCCGACGCCGACCACGCAGCGGCGCTCGCCTCCCGGTCGGGGCCGGCACTGCTCGAGATCGCCGAGGAGTTCGCGCGAATCGGCACGCTCCGCTACGCCACCGAGGCGGCAGCCCAAGCCGCGACCGCGTTCCTCCAATCCGGCCGACAGGATTCTGCACGCCGTGCCGCTGCCCGCTCTCGTGAGCTCGTCGTCCAAGGCTCTAGGGCGGGACACCGCCCCCGATCGACGGCCTCGACGGTCCCGCGACCGGGCTCACAACGCGCGAGGCACAGCTCGTCGACCTTGCGCGCCAAGGACTGACAAACACGCAGATCGCCGTGCGGCTCGTACTCTCCGTCCGTACCGTCGAATCGCACCTCTACCGGGCGATGCAGAAGCTGGGGGTCAGTGACCGGCGCGAGCTCTGAGCCACGGGCCCGGCGCTCTCTAACGGCCGCGGTCGCCAGCGTCGAGCACACAAATGGTGCGGGCCGCCATAGCTCTGGGAACCGCGCCCTGCACTCGCCAGCGTGGCATGCGGCGGACGATGATTCCGTCTTCCTCAAACGGCTCAAGGCCACGTGTGCGTCGGGCGACGACAACGGAGCGGTCTGTCCGGCGATCTCCAGAAAGCTTGCGCTGCCGGAACTAGTCTGCGGCTCTTAGGCCTGCTCGGGCGCAGTAGAGGATCTGGGTTCGCCCACCGATGCGCGCACCACAGTTGCGCCACAATGGTTGTCGAAATCGGGCGGTTATCTGCCCCGTGAGGGCGGTTGAAGCATGATTCAAAAGGCGTTCGATTGCAGCCTCAATGGGTCAAACTCCGCCCCGACCGGGCGGGTTCGAATCCCGGTAGCGGCAGTGCCTTTAGCCCTGCAAAGAAGCACTATTGAGTAACCGTTCAGTCGTCGGGGACTGGGGCAGGGATTCCTTCTTGGTGCAGCGAGTCTTGCAGGTATGGACCGCGTGGAGGCGGAGGCGATCTATGACTCGGGGCGTGAGGCGTGCGTTGAGTTCATTGTCGATCTAGCGGGCCGGTTTGAGCAGCATGAGGATCGGCTGAAGCGGCTTGAGGAGCAGGCTCGGCAGGACTCGCGCACGAGTTCCAGGCCGCCGTCTCAGGATCCGCCGAAGACGCGGGCGCAGCGACGTGCGGAGGCGCGCGCGAAGGCCAAGGAGTCGATCCGCAAAGATAGCGAGCGCCGCAAGCAGGGTGGGCAGCTTGGGCATCGTGGCGTCGGCCGTGAGCTGAACGGGTCCGATCAGATGGATGAGATCGTCGATCACTACCCGGGGGCGTGTGGCGGCTGCGGGCGGGCGTTCGATCCCGCGCAGCGCCGGCCGGGTGGGCGGTTCGGTCGCCATCAGGTCGCCGAGTTGCCGCCGATCAGTGTGGTCTTCAGCGAGCATCGCACGCACCAGTTGCGCTGTCGGCACTGTCGCGCACGGACCAGCGCCACCTTGCCGGAGGAGATCGGCTTCTCGCCGTTCGGGTCGCGGTTGCAGGCGGCGTTGGTGACGTTGACCGCCGCGTACCGGATCTCCCGGCGCGGTGTCAGCGAACTGGCTCGCTGTCGGCGATGCTCGGGCGTTGTGGACCGCGAACACCCCCAGTGCGGTGTTCTTGCAGATCGCCGAGCACTGCAACCGCGAGGTGTTCGACGCGCTGATCGGCACCGACTACCCGGGGATCGTTGTCTCCGATCGCTGGAACGGCTACAGCCATCTCGACCCGGCCCGCCGGCAGGTGTGCTGGTCGCATCTACAGCGTGATTTTCGCCGCCACGCCGACGGGCTGGGCGAGCAGAAGCCCTTCGGCGAGCGCGGCCTTGAGCTGACCGGCCGCGTGTTCGCCGCCTGGCGCGCCTACCAGCACAAGCACCAGGACCGAGACCGACTCCAAGCCGAGATCGCGCCGATCCAGAGCGAACTCCGGCAACTGCTCTAAGACGCTTCGCCGAAGAGCAAGCGCACCCGCTGGCACCGCAGGTTCGCCAACAACCTGCTCAAGGTCTGGCCCGCGCTCTGGACCTTCGTGACCGTCGAAGGCGTCAGCCGACCAACAATCCCGCCGAACGCGCGCTCCGCGCCGCGGTCATCCACCGGAAAGTCTCGCTCGGCACGCAAAGCGAGAACGGCGAACGGTTCGCCGAACGCGCCCTATCCGCCGCAGCGACCTGCCGGCTGCAACACCGCTCGCTGTTCACCTATCTCAGCGACCTCATCGCCGCTCACAACCGCGGCGACCCATTCCCCGCCCTCGCCTGAACCCCGCGGCCCCACGGACTGAACGGTTACCATTTTGTTGGGGGCAGAAGGGGCTCTGGGGGCAGGATTGGGCAGCACGCCATTGCGGCCCTGCGCACCAGCCCAAGCTCAGCCGCTTTTCTCGCGCTCGCAGCGCGCCAGCACATCGGGGTGTACGTCGCTGTTTCGGAGGCTGACCGCATTCGCCGCAGCGTGGCGCTCGTCCGCCGCGTGGGCGCCGCTGCTGTCTGTTTCAAGCCCCGGTTTCTACAGTCGGTATCAAACGGATGTGTTGCGTACACGCAACGGTGCGTGTATCTTCTACGCAACAGTCGTACAGAAAGAACTGATGACCCAAGTGCTTGATACCAGCCTTCACGAGCGGCGTCGCGCCGAGCGGATGCGCGATCCTGAGTTTCGGGCAGCGTACGAGCAGGCCGCCGGGGAGATCGCCCAGACCGATTACATCATCCGCACGCTCGACGAGCTGCGGGCGGAGATGGGGATCTCCAAGGCGGAGCTGGCGCGGCGGATCGACCGCAACGCGTCGAGTGTCCGCAGGCTGTTCACCGCCCACCAGGCGCGGCCGGAGCTCCCGCTGATCACCGCGGTCGCCGAGGCGCTCGGCCTGCGGATCGCGATCGTTCCCGAGTCGCCGGAGGCGAAGAAGGCGGTTCGCGAACATCACGGCGGGCGCAAGGAGCTAATCGCCGCCTGAGCGGTCCGTGCGCCGCTCTACGCTGGGGCGATGAGAAACAGGCGCGGAAAGCGAGGAGCGAAACGGCAGGCCGCGCCTGTACCGGTCCCGGCTGTTGACCGCACCCCTCCCTGGAGCGTTATTTACTACCAGGCGAGCGATGGCACAGTTCCTGCGCTCGAGTTCCTGGACGATTGTCCGGGCAAGCTCGACGGTGAGTTCACGGCCGTGCTCGACGCCGTCGCCGCCGCGCCGCCGCCGAAGTTCTCAGGCGGCGGCAAGTGGGAGGCGATGCACGGCGAGATGACCGGCTACTACGAGATCCGGCTGATCCGGTCCCGGCCGCGAGCAGTTCCGGCTGTTCTGCCTGCTCGAGAACGCAAGTGACGACGAGCTGCGAAGGCGTGGGCTGACGAAGCCAGCGATAGCGGTCCTCGACGGCCGGCGCAAGCCGTGGCGCACCACCCTGAGCGCGGCCGACTATCGCGCGGTCAAGAAGCTCGGCGAAAGCCATAAGCGCGAGTTCCCGCGGAGCATCGCCGGCTGACTTGCCGGCTGACTCCACCGTCGCCCGCCGAAACAGCCTCGTGCGGTGAGACCCGAGATTGGCGAGGAGCAGGCCGGTGGACGTCAAGCCGGAATGGTCTCGCTTTCGTCTCGGCAGGCATGTTCCGGCGCCACACGCGGTGGCTACTGGACACACGATTCGTAACCAGCATCTCCGGTGCTCTGATGGCGCTGTGACTCGGGAGCCGCGCCTATTCGCGCCTGAGCGAGAGTGCCAGGCTGGGAACGACGAAGGACAGGAGGAAGATCGGCAAGATGCGCTTTCCGCCGCATCGGAAGGCGACGGTTTCGCCCTCGGCCGCGTCGAAGGTCTTGGTTCCGCTGGCGTTTCGGCTGTTGCGGACCTGTAGGGTGTGATGTCCGGGTTCGACTGGTATCTCGATCGGGTCGTTCAGTTCGAGTGCTCCGGCAGGCTTTCCGTCGAGCACGACGTCGTATGTGCCGCGACGGACCTCCACCCCGATGGTTTGGTGCGTCAGCTTCAGTGTTGCCGTCATGGTTGATCTCCTCTTGGTCTGCAAGGTCGTTTTCTCTGGGTGGCGTCTACTCAGACGCTCAACCGTAAGCGCGTGACCGTCGGCGCCGGGTGAGCGACCCGGCCGTCGAGCGGGATCGCTTTCTTCGGTGTCCCGGTCGTAGCCTGCCCGGAGTTCGCTTCGCCGACGCTAACAGCGGTTGGCCTAATAGTCGAGAAAACTTCTTGGCGTGCTAATTTTTGGCCATGCGGTCAAAAGACGCGGACGACGGCCGCTCGTTTGTGAGCAACGCCAGGCGGGCGCAGATCGTTGAGGCTGCGATCGAGACGCTCGCCGAAGTTGGCTACGCGAACACCTCGCTCTCGCGTATCGCGGCACGGCTCGGCATCAGCAAGGGTGTGATCAGCTACCACTTCGCCGGCAAAGACGACCTGATCGCCGAGATCGTCAGCCAGGTGCTCCAACGAGCCTGGGCCTACATACAGCCTCGCATCGAAGCGCAAACAACCGGCCCAGAGATGCTCCGCGCTTACATCGAGTCCCACTTCGAGTTCATGCGCGACAACCCCAATCAGCTCAGCGCCGTCGTAGAGATCGTCCGCGCGACGCTCGCCGGCGCCAAGAGCCCATTCACCGGCGACCGCGACGGGGCCGTCCACATGCTCGCCGAACTGCTCACGCGCTTCCAGGCCGCCGGCGATCTCCGTGCTGACTTCGATCCGAATGCGATGGCGATCGCAATTCGAGCGGTCATCGACGCGGCGCCCGGCCGACTGGCCGACCCAGCGTTCGACATCGACCAATACGCCCGCGAAGCAGTCACGAGCTTTGACCGCGCAACGTGTGTGACCGGGGCATAACGCCCCGCCCCGCGACCGGCTTGCCACTCAAAATCGCCGGTCCCAACGCCTGCTTCCGGTGCGCGACGCGTGCCTTACGAACCGGATGCTAAGACCTGCGTTGCGCGGATAGGGGAACTCTGCGTCGTATGAGCAATCGCCGCCCGGTAGCGTGAAGTCGAGAGCGGCTGCAGCCACCGCGGGATCGCTCCCCAGGCTCTGTCTTCCATTCGGTGGACGACCTCTGGAGGAACACCGAGGGCCGCGGCGCGGTCGAATCGCGACCCGAGAGGGGGGCGAAGCTGGGGGCAATTTTGGGGGCAGCGTGACCGGTTTCAGCCCGCCCCCACCGGCCCCCAGCGGGAGAGATGGCCCGGAATCCCTAGTAAGTACGGGGTTTGCAGGGCTTGCAACATAGTTCGAATCCCGGTAGCGGTACTCCCTCACGGGACACGGCAGTCCCCGCAAATCATTCGAATTCCGGCGAGGCGGCGACAAGGCGCGGACTCCGTTTGGACTCCAAAGCCCTTGGCCGCGGCGCTCGAGACGCGTGTGCGCTGGTTTTCAAGACCAGCGCATTCGACCACTCTGCCACCCCTCCGGGGCACGCACCGAGGCATGGTACCGGCCGCAAACACTGGGGATCCGCTGAGCCGACGGGCGATTGCGTCCTGCAACGAACCATGCGGCGTAGGGCCGCTGCGGGTCAACGAAAGTCAGCTCATTTCAGCTTGGCTGGGGTGCGTCTTTCCCTTTTCTTTCCCTTGGCAGGCCCGCGTCACGGGTTCCTGCGGATCCTTGTTTCGGGGCTTCTGCGTGCGCTCGCCGTGCCTCTGTGGGATCGCCTCGCGCTGATCGCCGGTCACTGTCCGCGATCACGGTTTTCTCCTCACATCTGATCACGAGAATTCCCCAGGGCGGTAGCGCGTAGCGGGTTGCGCGCGCGGGGTTCGACGGAGGTGAGGCCCGTAGGGCCGAGCCGGAGTCGATCCCCGCGCGCGGCGCGGTTCTGTCGGGGGCCCCCTCGATCCTCGCGGTGTTCACGCCGTCGATGATGAGGAGGCCCGTGGGGGATGTTGACCCAGGAGGATGATGTGGAGATTCACGCGCTCGCTCGCCGTGGCTGGTCGGTCTCGGCGATCGCCCGGCACACCGGCCGGGATCGCAAGACGATCGCGAAGTACCTGGCGGAGAAGGCGCCGGCGCGGGAGCCGGCGGCGAGCTGCCTTGAGCCGTTTCGGCCGTATCTGGTCGCGCGGTTTTCTGATGACGCGCACGTGCTCGCGAGCACGCTGCACAGCGAGTTGGTCGAGCTTGGTTTCGATCGTTCCTATCCGACGCTGGTCAGGGAGATCCGCGGGCTGGGGTTGCGTCCAGAGTGCGGCTGTTGCAAGGCGGGCGCGGTGAAGCTGACGGTCGGGCTTGACCACGAGCCGGGCGAGGAGTTGCAGCTGGACTGGCTTGAGCTGAGCGAGACGCCGTGGGGCGTGCCGGCGTCTGTGCTGGTCGGCGCGTTGTCGTACTCGGGCAGGGTGCGTGGCTGTTTTTCGGAGGGGGAGAGCTTCCCGCATCTGGGGGAGGCGCTGGATGGTGTGCTGCGGCGGCTGGGTGGCACCACGCGCTCGTGGCGGACCGATCGGATGGCGACGTTCGTTGATCCCGGCAGCGACCGGTTGCGAGCGGAGGCGGCGGCGATGGCCAAGCATTACGGCGTTGTGGTCGCGATCTGCCCGCCGCGGCGCCCGCAGCGCAACGGGGTCGTGGAGAGGGCGATCGAGTATGTGACGCAGTCGTGGTGGCGTTCAGCGCCGGTCGCGTCGCTGGCGCAGGCACAGGCCGATCTGGATCGCTGGTGCGTGGCGGTGTCCGATCGTCGCCGACCCAGCCGACGGGATAGGCGATGTCAGTTCTCGGCGGTCATTCGATCTGGGTGATCGCCCAGGCGAACCCGGCGAGCTCGCGGGCGGCGGCGACGGCGATGATCGTGCGGCGCTTGGCGCGCTTCTCGAGGCGGGTCCAGGTGCGGTGCAGTCGTCGTTGTGCGCTCCACGCGACCGCGATCGCTTCGGGGGGCTGGTCGGCTTGGCGGTCGGTCAGTGCCTTGCCGATCCGAGGCGCGTTGCGGTAGTGCCATGCCGCTTCGACCAGCAGCCGTCGGGCGTGGCCAGAGCCGGTCTTGGTGATCGATCCGAGCCGTCGCTGCTGCCCGGTGGTGTTCTCGCACGGGACCAGTCCGACGTAACTCATCAGCTGCTCGGCTTTTGCGAAGCGCTCGAAGTCGCCGATCTCGGCGCACAGCCCGACGGCGCTGAGCGTGTCGACACCGCGCAGGCACCGTAGCCGGCCGACCTGCACCACGCACGGCGAGCTGGGCAGCATCGCGACGATCTCACGCTCGAGCTGATCACGACGGTGAGCGAGCGCGTCGATCGCGCCACGCGCGTCAAGCAGCGTCGCCGGCGCGGCCGCCCAGTCCAGCGTGACCGTCGCCAGCCACTAGTCGCGGTGGGGTCGCTGAGACGCCGTTGTCGACCCACAGCTTCGTGCAGTGGTCTTCGTAGCGCACGGTGACCGTGGTGCACGCGCTTGGCGCATACCGCGCGACGTTCGTCAGCGCTTCCTG
>JBKQKK010000258.1:0-14311 GCA_052147535.1 Solirubrobacteraceae bacterium
AGATCGCGATCTCGGCGCTGCCGGCACAAGCGGCGAAGCGGATGTTGCACACGCTGGCGCCGGACGACTCCGTTGCCACGAAACCAGCCGTCCCCGCACGGATGATCGCTCGGCGGAGCGCTGCCCCAGTGGGACAGAAACCGGCCGCGTCGAGCGACGACGAGCGCGTCTGCGGCCCGACCGGGGATCACCCTGGAAATCGCCGGTTGCGGGGCTGACTCGCGGTCGTGCAGAAAGGCGCGTTTGCTTAGGTACGGCGTGGGCGCGGGCTACCGCCTGGCGCGCATCCTCGGAGACGGAGGAGGTGGCAATCTGACGTCGTAGCCCGGCTGTCGCTCTCAGCCCGCAGGAGCTGTGTGGCCAGACGCTGGGCGAGTGCTGCTTTGCTGCCATCAACACCATCTGCGCCCTGGTCACCTGCCAATACGGCAACATATACGAACGCGCCAACGATTCCAACACCGCGCGTTTACCGGCGGGCACGGCCGGGGAACCGGCGCGTGCCGCGTTGGTGGCGATATAGGGTGATGCAATGAGATTGAGGAGCGGGGCGCGCTGTGCCGTGGTGCTCGCGCTGACCGTCGTGGGGGCGCTCGGTCTGTTCGCGAGTGGTGGGTCCTCAGCCGCGCCTCCGGAGAGTCTCACAGTCGTGTTCACGGGCAGCGGCACGTACACGGTCGCGCAGCTCATCGACGCGACCGCCGAAGGCGGGTGCACGCTGAACACGAGCGACACGTTCAATCTCAGCTGGCAGACCAAGTTCACGATTCCGCTGACCACCCAGGCCGGTGTGCGCGTTGCCGGCACCGCGACCGGGTCGCTGGCCGCCGGGCCGGGGTCGTTCGCACTCACAGGCAGCGCCACCTCCGGCAACAACTGCTCGCAGGTGGTGCCGGAGACGTGCCCCGGCCTGTTGCCGGCGATCGGGTCGCCCACGATGAAGTACGGCGTCGGCTTCGGCCAGGACTCGTTCGCCCCGCAGGCCTTCTCGCTGGATGGCTCCAGCCCGCCCGTCTGTGCCGGCGGAGAGGGGCCGCTGGTGACCGACGATATGGCGGTTTTCGTCAACTTCGTACCAGCGAACCTCCTGGGCAGCCCGGTCTCGATCTCCGACGCGGCGTTGCGAGCAGGCCCGCAGACGGTCAACGTCAGCCAGGCCAGCAGTCCCCCGAGCGACTGCTCCTCGCTGTTGAAGATCAGATACCCGGTAGTGAATTACACGTGCACCGAGAGTCTCCAGTGGAGCGGGACGGTCACGGCGAGCGTCTCGAACCCGTGCACGAACTCTCCGAAGGTGTGTGTCGATCCTGCGCAGAAGCAGCAGGCTCAATCTGATGCCGCCGGTTACAACTCGGCTCAGAGGACGGCGAAGCAGGCGTACCAGGGTCTTGGCTGCGGGCCCGGGCCGACCAGCAACTTCGACGGCAATGACGTTGCGTACGCATGTGCGGCCGCCGGGGTGGCGATCAACTACGACGCTCAGATGGCCAACCAGGCACAGGCGATCGCCGACGATCCACCTGACTCGAACTACAACTCGATCGCGTCAACACACCCACCGAAGATCACCCTCCTGCATGGCAGGGACACCCAGAAGGTCGACAAGCTGCTCGAGGATCTGACGCTCGCGCGGGTGCTCGCGGCTGCGGTGGTCACATCGCTGGATCGGGCGAGCGGCGCGTTTGACGCGAACGACTCCAGCGCCGTCACGGCACAGAACGCCGCGGCGCTCGCCGACGCCACACGCGCCGCAAGCACGCTGGGGGCTGCAGTGGCCCTCCTGCCGAACGCCATCAGCCAAATCGGCAAGGTTCACGAGCGCGGCTACGAAGCGGTGCGGAAACTTCTGGTGACGATCAAGCCGAAGCTGATCTCCGACGCCGCGTCCGCGCAGTCGCTGTTCGCCAGTTTCGCCGCTCAGCACCCGTCCTGAGACGTTCGCTTCCATCGTGCGCCTCAACCAGGTGACGGTGGCCGTCAGTGACCTCGATCGATCCGTCGCGTTCTACGGGCGCCTTGGCCTGGAGCAGATCGTCGCCGGCGACGGGTATGCGCGATTCGCCTGCCCGGACCGCGACAGCACGTTCTCGATCGAGCAGGCCCCAACGGTTTCGGCCTCGGCGACAACGGTCTACTTCGAATGCGAGGATCTTGCTGCCAGGGTGTCGGCGCTCCAGGGCGATGGCGTGGTCTTCGAGCGCGGGCCTGTGGACCAGCCTTGGCTGTGGCGTGAAGCCCGCCTGCGCGACCCGGACGGCAACCGCCTTTGCCTGTTCGAGGCTGGCGAGAACCGGCTGAATCCACCGTGGAGGTTGCCGGTCTAGCTGTTGAGCCCGGAGACTTCCCGAACAATCCGGCCGCGTGCGCAAGGAGCGCCCACCGTCCTGACGTGCTCGACCTTAGTGCTCTTCTTCGTAAGACGCCCCCAGCGGGGCTGACGCTCCTATCAGGTCAGGCCGATCCGGGAAGGCAAGAACCGAGCCCGACACTTCGTCCGGAAGACATCCTCGCCGGAGTCAATCGCATTCTGGGCCAGACCTCGGTTCAGCCTTCGACCCTACGCGAACCGTCGCCCGCGCGGGCACCACCATTCAACACCGGAATTCCGAGCGCGGCGGAGACGGCCCGCCAGACGGTACGGACCATGCACGCTGCATAGGCATCGGGCCGGATCTGCACGCCGTGTCGCGAGCCGCGGATTCGGCGAGCAGCACTGTACGCCCGTGTCGACGGACGCCTGCATTCGCGATCGTGCGATCGGCGCCGGAGTCGTTCGTTTCGGCGCTAAGCGCCGGGAGCCGGTCGGTTCCAGTCCTGGCGACTGTGCGCCTGCGCCGTCCGCCCGATGGGGCATCGCCGAGTTCACACGCGCGCTCGACGACGTCTTGGTCGGGCCGAGGTCGTCGGATCCCGCGAGGAGCACCGATGTTGTGGACCGGCGTCGAAGTCGTCCCTTTTCCGCGCCCGGACGAAAGTGCGGCGAACGCGTCGCACTGCCCCTTGGCATGGAAAGGAGCAGCGCGCGCTGGGCTCATCTCTCGGTCGCGAGAGCCGCAAGTGTGCGGCCGCGCAGGTCTACGCTGGACTGTTCTAGCAAGTCACGTCACTGTCCGTTCGCGAGGATCGCTCGCGCGAGAGCGTTATGCCGACGGTTGAGGTCTGACAGCAACCACCTGCCCGGTCTGGGTGACAGTGAGTCCGAGCCAAGTCGTCGTCTGTGGACCTCCTGTAGGCACCGACAACCACGGGTAGGCGGTGCGCGTCCGAAGTATCACGATCCCGTAGCTACCAGGCGGGAGTGTCCCGAGTCGGAAGCTGACGTCGCTGCGTCCCACGTGATGCTCGCCGAGCGCTATGGAACGAACCCACCGGATCCGACTGGGGCTCTTGGGATTCGCGTAGACCTGCGCAAAAAAGAGGTGTGTGCGGTGGAACGTGGCGCTGACCTTCACGCGACCATGCGAGAAGCTCGCGTTTGAGATGTGAGCGCCCATGGCGTCAACGCGCGGGTAATCTGCGAACGCTGCGTACGGTGCCGCGGCGACCACGCAGAGCACCAATAAGCAAGCCAGACACGAACGCCTTGATCGTGAATGAGATCTCGTCACGCTGTCCTCCCAGTGGTAACTCGTGCGTGAGTCCGCGTACTTTACCGCCCCCACCCGAGAGCAGCAAGATCTCCGTCTGGATACTCAGATGAGATACGCCACGGCTAGACCGCTCAGCCTCGGTCGTCGCCGTACAAGCATGGCGGCTTTCTCGGTTTCCACTTGATTCGAGCGCTCCTCGCCGACGTCACGGCTGCCGCTATGGACGACGAGGAGCAGTCCGCAGTCGAAGGCAGGACGGTTGCCTGGCGGGTGGGCCGAGGGGATGACACCCACGCTAATCCCAGGTCCGCATCGTCGATACTAGCGCGGTGATTCGCGTTCGTGCAGCCGTTTTCTCGCTCGTGCTGGCGTCGGCAGGCCTGGTGGCGTGTGGCGGCGCGGGATCGTCGCGGACGAAATCCGACCTCATGTCGCCCAACGTCGTCGCGATCAGCCCGCCGCGACCGCTGAGCGCGGTCCAGACGGCCGCCTTCAGGCGCGGCGAAGACGTCATCGGACGCGCCGGCTGTCTAGCCTGCCACACGATCGACCAGTACGGCAACAACGGTCCCGGACCGCCGCTCTCTCACATCGGCAGCATGCTCAGCGGCCGCGCCATCGCGTCGTCGCTGCGTAATCCAACCGCTCCTATGCCGTCCTTTGCCGGCCTTGCGCAGAGCGACCCGAAGCAGTTCGAGGACCTGGTTGTGTTCCTCTCAACGCTGCGATAGCGGATCGTGCGCCGAATCGGACACCGCGAACAGTTCAGTGGTCAACAACGAACTACCCCAACCCGTCCAAAGCAGCAGTCGTGCGCCCCATGCGACTATCGGATCCGCGGACATACGGGGGGTGAGCGCCGCTTAAGCTTTCCTGGCATGTTCAGCTTCCGCGACGCCGTCGAGTTGCCGTTGCCGCTGGTCGTGTGCGCCGGCGTCGCCTTCGTGTTCGCACTACGTCTCGGGGTCGGCACGGGGGTGCTGGCACAGCGGCGGTGCTCGCAACGATGATCATGAGCCTGTCATGGAACGCGGCACTGGCGCCGAGACGCCCCGGGGTCAGGGAGGTCACGTCCGGGCCTTTACATGAGCGCCTTCGGACACTGGCCGCAGACGCGCGTGTACACGCCGCGCCTCTATCTCAGCGCTCGCTTGTCGGGCCCTTACGCGGTCACGGGCGCCGGGCCGAAGAACACGATCATCCTCGTGCACGAGGCCGCGACCGCATCGCAGGCGCGAGCGGTGCTCGCCGTCGGCGTCATTCTCAGCGCCGGACGGTCGCTGACATTGATGACGTTGCGCGACGGGACGTTCGGGATCGCGTGCGGGTGCGCTGGGGCGCTCGCCGTCGAGAATCGCCCGTGGCTCGCCGCTGCCGCGGCCGTGCTCGCGCTCACCGGTGGGTCGCTCGCCGCCGCCCACAAGCGCACGCTCGCCGAACGCGCCCGGCTGCTCGATGAGCGCGTCGCGTCCGCCCAGGCCGAGGCGCTACTGGTCAGCGATCCCATCCCCTGACAAGGCACGCGCGACGCACGCCGCTTCCCCGTCGAAAAGAGCGCTCAGGCACTCGCCGTGCTTCATGACCTGCAGCTTCGACAGCACGCCGGCACCAGACGCGATCATCGATCTCCGGCTGCCATCGCCGTGTGCGCGCCTCCATCAGCCAGTAGACCGAGAGGCCGCGACGTGGTGTG
Source organism: Solirubrobacteraceae bacterium (assembly GCA_052147535.1). Classification (GTDB taxonomy): domain Bacteria; phylum Actinomycetota; class Thermoleophilia; order Solirubrobacterales; family Solirubrobacteraceae; genus Palsa-465. The sequence goes on from JBKQKK010000258.1 coordinate 5,284, forward strand.
GTTCGTCGGCTACGGCACAACCCGAACGCGACCCGGAGAAGGTCGGAAGGACCGTTGTCCTGCACGTCCACGTCGTCCGCGTTCGGTTCCCATGCTCGGGAGCACCGTCACGCCGGCTGCCGGCCAACGTCTGATCCGAGAGAGTGCCCGTCTTCGTCCGTCGCGGAACTCGCTGCCGACGAGGTCTACGCCCGTGTTGGACGCCGCCGCGCCGCTGGTGCTGCCAGCGCCGCGAGCGTCAGGCACAGCGGTGCGTACACGCGGCGGTCCAATCGGCGAAAACGTGGCGACGAAGACCCGGGCGAAATGAGCTGCGTCAGGCCGGCCAGCCCGAGGATCCCTCGCGTCGCTAGAACCCCGACTACTGCCTTCGCGCCTATGCGTTGCAGCTGGTCGGGTTGCGTTGGCAGCCCCGCGACAAACGCCGACCCGACGGCGAGCGCGCCGGCGACGGCCAGGCAGGCAGTCGGTGACGGGAACTTGTCATGACCGATGACGGCATCCGACAGGCTCGCGTGGTCAGGCAGCGGCCATGACGCTCCGCCAGCCCAGATCACGTGCAGTCCTGCCAGTCCCGCCAATCCTGCCGAGGCAACCACCGAGCGCCGCTCCATAGCAGGACCTTACTCAGCGACAACGCTAACGCCTCCATGGCGGACGTGCAGGAGCCTGCGGCCGAAGACGGCGCAACGCGCTGCTGCGCGCGAACATCCGAGCCACCGCTCCAGGCGACGACGGCGCTGCTCCTTTCCATGCGATGCGGCAGTCGAGCTAGCGCTTCGCGGTCCGCCGCGCCCGCTGAAAGGAGCGACGTCACCGGGGGCCACGGCGTCGTCGTTCGTGGTGCAAAGGGACGACGTCCCTCAATTCGACGATCGGCCACGCTCGGAGCAGCCCGCGAGTCGCGCTTTCGTGTGAGGACGAGCATCTCGCTGCCGAGGACGAGTGCCCTGCTTCGCGCGGACAGGAGGGACGGCAAGATCGCTAGCTGCGACGCTGTTCGGCTGCAAGCACCAGCGCCGGAAGCAGTAGTCCGCCCCGGCTGGCCGGCTTGGCCCTCGGACTTGCGCAATCGCCCAGACGCGAGCGCGCCGGGCGGAGTCGGCCCGGGCCGCATTGTGCCCGCCTCGCCAAATTCGCCGGCTTCCGCTTTGATGTCGGGCGGATCCCGCAGCTCGCCGCTCCTTTCGCGTGAACCCGATCGTCGGCTCGTGCACGCCTAAGCGATCCCAGTCGCCAGAGAAGCCGCTCAAGAGTACGCTCGTGCAGCACCTGGCGGATCACTACCGCAAGACAGAACGCCACGTAGAAGAGCAACAGCGCGTCATACAACGTCGCCACCAAGCCATGGGGATGATTCAGCGTCGCGAGCTCGCCCGAGGAGTTGACGTCGATGTGGCGAGCGAACAGCGCCGGGACGTCCTGCGAGATGACCAGTGCGAGAAACGCCCCACCAATCACGAGGGCCGCCACGAGCGTCCGGCGCGAGCCAGAAGACGACAGCCGTCCGTCCGGGAACAGCAGGATCGGCAACGGCAGCAGCACAATGAACACCGGCCAATTCGGCGCGAGGAAGACCGCGACGCGGACCAGAGGCAGCCCGTGATCCCGCTCTCGGTACGCCAGCAGGGCATAGGACCCGGCAGCAGTTCCGCCGACGAGCGCCAGCCCGATGCCAAGCAGTAGCCAGCCGATCGGGTTGCCCGGCTGGCGGCACGCGATGACGACACCAACGAAGCTGAAAAGCAGCGCGACGACGGCCGGCGCGACCGTGTTCGACACGCTGAACTGGTGGTCCAGGACAGCGAGCGGTACCGACGCCAGAGCCAGCAGCAGACTGAGGACCCCCACGGCCAGCGCCGTCGTCGGGGACGCCACCCGCGCGCGGCGGCCCCCCGTCATGCTTGCATGCACGGTGACCCGCCCATCGGTCGATCCTCGGCTCGTTGACGCCATCATGGACTCGCGTAGGAATCTAGCCAGGAGGGCATTCCGAGAACGTTACGAACCCTCCAAACGCCTCCGTCCGCCGGAGCTGGCACCCGCCCGGGTTGGAGATCCTCGCTGTCGCTCAGCGCGAGTAGCAGCAGTGGCGGTAGCGGCATGAGACCCTCCCTTTTGCGTCGAACGCCGACGCGACAGCTGACCGCGCGTGGCGCTCGCCTTCGCCTACAAGGGGTCGTCGCCTACGCGCCGTAACGGTTTCGGAACGCGGCGCCGGTAGAAATTCGCCAATGGCCACAACCCAGCAGATAATGCGATCTGAAGTGGGGGCACAACACAGCCCAACAGGGCCGCAGACGAGCGCCGGCGAGACGAGCGTGCAGGCGCGGGGAAGCGCGATCGCGCCTGAGATCGCTGCGAACCGGCCCGCTCATCGCCTACTTGCAGGGCGCGACTGGGGCTGTCGAGCTGACGCACCTGGATCTCGCCTCTCCGGCGCTCAGGGAGCTGCGGGCCAGCGGCGTCTTGCTGGTCGTACCGCTGGTGACAAACGGCGAGCTGGTCGGCCTGCTGAACCTCGGCCGACGCCTCTCCGGCCAGGATTACTCAGCCGATGACTCGACTGGTGGCGCCTGGAAGGCCTTCTCACGGCAATGTGATTCGTCGTAATGTTTCCGGAACGCTGCGGGGCTAGGTTGCCGGGAGGGAAGGGATGAGCGACGCACACTCCACGCCAGTGGGCATCGACCGGCGTCCTGCGGGGAGCGTGCGAACGCGCGCGGTGCGGCTCGCGACGCCATCGATGGCGCTTGCGCTCGGCGCGGTCACGCTCGCGTTGTTCGCAGCGACGTTCGTGCTCGGTCCGATGGTGCAGCAGTCGGCGCTGGACAACGTCTGGGGGGCTCCGTTCGGGGTCGTCGGTGCGGTGATCGCGTATCGGCAGCCTCGCAACGCGATCGGCTGGCTGCTGCTCGCGACGTCGATCGTGACGATCGGCTGCACGGACGCGGGCTGGTACGCGTTGTTGAGATACCACTACGGGGATGAGGGGCTGCCGCTAGGACGCATTGCGGTCGGGCTCGCCGGGCTCTGGAGCTTGTTCCTGGTGCTCCTGCCACTGCCGATCGTCCTGTTCCCGGATGGGCAGCTGCCGACCGGGCGCTGGCGCGTGACCGTGTGGGCGTATGGCGCGCTCGTCGCGGCGCTGATCGGACACATCCTGGTCGGGAGCGCAGGCCTATTCGCCGACTCGTCGCTGCGCCTGGACAACACCGGGGAGCTGCGCGGGCTGGGTGGCGGAGGCGCAGGACTAGGCCTGGCATACGTGATCGTGGTTCTCTCGTGGATCGCTTGCAAGGTGAGCACGTCCCGCGGCGCGAACGGCGAGCGGCGCGCCCAGCTCAAGTGGCTGATGACAGGCGGCGTCGTGACGATCGTAGGGTTCGCGCTCGGGCTGGCCCTGAACCGCAGCAGCTCCTCTGCGCTCCAGCTGATTGCGGCGGTCGGCTTCATGTGCGCGTTTGCGCTGCCGGTCAGCATCGGCGTCGGGGTTCTGAGGTATCGGTTGTACGACATCGACCGGCTGATCAGCCGCACGCTCTCCTACGCAGTCCTGACGGCATTGCTCGGCGGCGCTTTCGTCAGCCTCGTGGCGCTGAGCACCGACCTGCTCGCGTTCTCTTCGTCGGTTGGGGTAGCGGCGTCGACGCTCGCGGCGGCGGCGCTCTTCAACCCTTTGCGCGGGCGGGTCCAGCGAATCGTCGATCGTCGGTTCAACCGGAGTCGCTATGACGCTGAGGCAACGGTCGCGGCGTTCGCGGCGCGACTGCGCGACGCGATCGACCTCGACATGGTGCAGGCAGAGTTGCTCGCCGTCGTGCACCGTGCGGTCGAGCCGGCACATGCGACGATCTGGATTCGCGGGCGGTCGAAATGAGACGACTCGCCACGCCGACCGCCGCCACGATCCTCGGCCTCGTGGCGCTCGCGTCTGCGATCGGGGTCGGGGTGCTGCAGCTCATCGAACCGGATGCGGGATCGCCCTTCGGCGCTGCGAATGTCGTGTCGGTCGTGACGGGGTTCGTGTTCGCGTTGTCGTTCATCGCCGTCGGCCTTGTCGTGGCGCGACGTGACCCGTCAAACCCGATGGGATGGCTCCTGCTCGGCGTGTCGCTGGCGATTCAGCTGGGCAGTTGCGCGCCGGCCTACGCGTACCTCGACTACCACTCCCACCATGGAGCGCTCCCCTTCGGTCACGTCGCGGTGCTTCTCAGCGGGCTGTGGATCTGCGGGTTCATGCTGCTGCCGCTGATCGTCCTTCTCTTCCCCGACGGGAATCCAGGCCCCCGCTGGCGATGGCCGCTGCGCCTCTACGTGGCGATCTGGGCCATCCTGATCGCCGGCATGGTGAGGGTCGCCGTCAGCGATCTCAGCCTGCGTATGCCGGTTGATGGCGGCGGCAACCTGCACGGCCTGAACAACCCGGCCGGATGGTTCGGGGCCGTGTTCAAGGTGGGCCTCCTGTCGTGCTTGTTGCTTGCGGTCGTGGCCATCGTGCGTCAAGCGCTCGCCTACAGGCGGGCCAGGGGTGAGCGACGCCAGCAGCTGAAATGGCTCGGCGCAGGCGCCACGAGCTGCGTGTTCTTCCTGCTCGTGTCCGTGTTGTGGAAAAACGCTCCGGGGATCGTCGGAGAGTTTCTGGTCCCGGTCGGGCTGACCGCGCTGCCGCTTGCGATGGGCGTCGGCATCCTGAAATACCGCCTCTACGAGATCGATCGTCTGATCAGCCGGACCCTGTCGTACGCCATCTTGACGGCGCTGCTGGGTGGAACGCTCGTGGGCTTGGTCGCGTTGACCACCGATCTGCTGCCATTCTCCTCCTCGGTGGGCGTCGCGGCTTCGACGCTGGCAGCGGCCGCGCTCTTCAACCCGTTGCGCGGCCGGGTCCAGCGAGTGGTGGATCGACGGTTCAACCGCAGGCGCTATGACGCCGAGGCGACGGTCGCGGCGTTCGCAGCTCGGCTGCGGGACGCGGTCGACCTCGACGCGATCCAGGCGGAGCTGCTCCAGGTCGTTCAACAAGCTGTTGAGCCAAGCCAAGCGACGGTTTGGATGCGGAGGCGTTCAGGATGACGCGACTCGCTCGGCCGAGGATGGCCCTGGCGCTGGGGGCGTCGTGGGTGCTGCTGTTCGCCGCCTCGTTCCCTCTCGCCGGCTTCGCGCACCAGTTCTCGGCCACGTCCACTGGCGCCTTCCTGGCGCCGTTCGCGGCAGTTGGGGTGCTCGTCGCTTACCGGCAGCCGCGAAACCCGATCGGTTGGATCATGCTCGCGGCGGCGATCGTACCGGCGGTCGGTACCGGCGCCGGTCTTTACAGCGGTGTTGGTCTACAGCGACGGGCACGGCGGGCTGCCGCTCGGACGTCTGGCGGTGGCTCTGGCGCCCGGCTGGATCGCGATCATGCTGCTGCCGCTCCCGATCCTGCTGTTTCCCGACGGACAATTGCCCACAGGCCGTTGGCACGTCACCGCCTGGGCATACGGCGCGGTCGGCGCGCTGTTCCTGATCGCGACGTTGATCGCCGACCTCCGAGCATTCACCCAGCAACCGTTGCGGATCGACTCGAGCGGGAACGTCACCGCGCTGGACCACGGGTCGTACGTCGTGGTCGGTAGTGTGCTGCTGTTCCTCTACGCGGCGATCTCGCTTTCCTGGGTAATCCGGCAGGTGCTCGAGTTCCGCCGTGCGACCGGCGCCCGGCGCGCGCAGCTGAAATGGCTGATCAGCGGTGGTGTGATCGCGATCGCCGGCCTGATGGGATCGATGACCGTGCTGAACCACAGTCGCTCCCCTGTTGTGAAGGTCCTATCTGACGTTGCGCTAGCCGGGGTGATCGCATTGCCGATCAGCATCGGCGTCGGAATCCTGAAGTACCGCCTGTATGAGATCGATCGGCTGATCAGCCGGACGCTGTCGTACGCGGCCCTGACGGCTGCGCTGGTCGGGACGTTTGTAGGCCTCGTGGCGTTGACGACCGATCTTCTGCCGTTCTCCTCGTCGGTGGGGGTGGCGGCGTCGACGCTCGCGGCGGCGGCGCTGTTCAATCCGCTGCGCAGGCGCGTGCAGCGGGCGGTGGATCGGCGGTTCAACCGCAGCCGCTATGACGCCGAGGCGACTGTCGCAGCATTTGCCGCGCGGCTGCGTGATGCGGTCGATCTCGACACTGTCCAGGCCGAGTTGCTCGTGGTTGTGCAGCGGGCGGTCGAGCCTGCGCACGCGACGATCTGGATCAGGTCGCACCGCTCGTCCGCTCAGGAGGTAATGCAGCGATGACGGCTGGCGCGCCCGGGACCGAATCGGTGGTCTTTGGACACAGCATCATTGACCGCTACGCCTCGCCGACGGCGGCGCGCGTCGCCGGGGTGGCGGTGGCCGTGATGCTCGCGGCGTTCGCGCCGTCGCAGGCGCTTGCGCACCAACTGACGTTCAGCAACTTCTTCACCCCGTTCGCGGTCTATGCGCCGTCCGCACTGGTCGGCTACGTGGTCGCGCGACATCGGCCAGGGAACCCGATCGGTTGGCTGCTGCTGCTCGGGATCGGCGCAGGGATCCTCGGCTCCGAGGCCCAATATTACGCGTGGGCGGTCTACGGCGTGGGGGACCGGCGCCTGCCGCTCGGCTGGCTTGCGGTGATCGTCGGCCAGGCCGACGCCCTGAAGGTCTTGTTCGCGTTCCCGCTCGTGATCCTCGTGTTCCCTGATGGGCGGGCGTCTTCGCGAAACTGGCGGCAGGGGTTGGTGGTCTTCACGGCCGCCGGCGTGGTCGCGCTCACGTGCAGCCTCGCGTTCGCGGCGGTCGCGTTGATCGACCACCGTGTGGACGCGCATACGCTCAATGGCGGTGGAGGCGGCTCGTTGCTGATCAATCAGCCCGCGGGGCTGGCGTGGCTCAAGGTGGCACCAGGCGCCTTCGAGGCCGCCGCGCTGATCCTTGTCGTCGTGTCCGTGGTGCACCAGGCGTTGAGCTTCCGGTCCTCGAGCGGCGAGCGCCGCCAGCAGCTCAAGTGGTTAATGGGCGGCGGTGTGGTGTGCCTGATCGCGATCGCGGCACTCGGCTCGGGAACCGCCGACGGCGGCGCGTCGCTTGCGGCGCAGATCTGGTCGCAAATTCCGTGGATCGCCTTTTCGGCCCTGCCAATCAGCATCGGCATCGCCGTCCTCAAACATCGGCTCTACGAGATCGACCGTCTGATCAGCCGGACGCTGTCGTACGCGGTCCTGACGGCGTTGCTGGCGGGCACGTTCGTCTGTCTTGTGGCGCTCACCACACAACTGCTGCCGTTCTCCTCGCCCGTCGGTGTCGCGGCATCGACGCTGGCGGCCGCGGTGCTGTTTAACCCGCTGCGGGGGAGGGTGCAGCGGGTCGTCGACCGGCGCTTCAACCGCGCCCGTTACGACGCCGAGGAGACGGTGGCGGCGTTCGCCGCGCGCCTTCGCGACGCCGTCGACCTCGACACCGTCCAGAACGAGTTGCTGCGTGTCGTCCAACAGGCGGTTGAGCCCACGCATGCGACGATCTGGATCCGGCAACAGGCCGGCCGGCCGACAGCGGCGCGGTCCCTACGATGAGCGCCAGCGATCATCCGAGGGTGAATGCGCGGTCGCGGCGTTTCCAGCTTGCGACGCCGAGGATGGCGGTGGCGCTGGGCGTGCTGTCGCTGCTGACGGTGCCCGCGACCCTTGTGCTCGATGCGCTGAGCGACTCGATGCCCTCGTCCGTTTCGGATTGGGCGTCCACCGTCTCGGGGATTGTGTTCGTGCTGGTGCTGACGGCGGTCGGGGTTGTGGTCGCGCGACGGGAACCTCGCAATCCGATCGGATGGATGCTGATTGCGGTGGCGCTGGGAGTCCAGGCCGGAAATATCGGCTCCGACTACGCCTACCTCGGCTACATATTCGATCACGGCACCATCCCCCTCCGTCAGGTGGGTGTGTTGCTGGCCTCGTGCTGGCTGGTCAGCCTGATGGTGTTGCCGATGATCATCTTGTTGTTCCCCGACGGCCGGCTCGGTTCGCGGTGGCGCTGGCCCGTGCGGATCTACCTGGTCCTCTCGGCTCTAGCCTTCGCCGCCACGGTTGGCGTCGCGGTCACGGACCTCGGTCTGCGTGTGCCAGTGAACAGCAGCGGCGAACCCATCAAGCTCAACGATCCGCATGGTGTGAACGCCTGGTTTGCTCCCGCGAAGGCGCTCTGGGGAGTCTCCTTGGTGCTGCTGGCCGTTGCCGCGGTCGTCTACCAAGTGGTCAGCTATCACCGCGCGAGCGGCGTGCGACGCCAGCAGCTGAAGTGGCTCGCCGCCGGCGCCGTCGTCTGCGTCGTCTGCTTCGTCGTGTCTATCAGTTCAGGCGGCGGGTCTAGCACAATCGGCTCACTCGCATTCGCCGGCGCGCTTTCCGCATTGCCGATCTGCATCGGCGTCGGGATCCTCAAGTACCGGCTCTACGAGATCGATCGCCTGATCAGCCGGACGCTGTCGTACGCGATCCTGACGGGGCTGCTGGTGGGCACGTTCGTCGGCCTCATCGCGCTGACGACCGATCTGTTGCCGTTCTCGTCATCGGTCGGTGTGGCCGCGTCGACTCTGGCCGCGGCCGCCCTGTTCAACCCGCTGCGCAAACGGGTGCAGCGGGTCGTGGATCGGCGCTTCAACCGCTCCCGCTACGACGCCGAGCAGACTGTCGCGGCGTTCGCGGGACGGCTGCGCGACGCTGTCGACCTCGACACCGTCCAGGCCGAGTTGCTGCAGGTCGTCCATCAATCAGTGCAACCGACGCACGCGACGATTTGGATCAGACAATCCCGTCCGCGTACCGGGGCGGCGTCGCGATGAGAGCGCAAACGATCAGGCAGTCTGCTGCGGTCGGCGGCGCCCCGTCGGCATCGTCGGCGTTCGCTCTCACCTCTCTTTCCGCAGGTCTGACGGTCAATATCTCCCCCCATCCTGGCGGGCTGGTTCAGGGACGGGGTCGCTGGTGTAGGCGCTGGCGGGGATCCCGAGGAGTTCGAGCAGTTGGAGTTGCAGCGC
>JBKQKK010000259.1:0-23228 GCA_052147535.1 Solirubrobacteraceae bacterium
TGTGCGCCCAGGGTCGGCCCAACACCATCGCACGTCGTGTGCGAGGAGTAGCCGCCGAGCATCGGTTCCGCTAGATCTCGGGCTGAGGTTGGGGGGCGCGTTAGCAATCACCGCATCCGGACGGGGACGTACAAGGTCCGACCGCATCCGCCGCCGACGGCGCGAGATTCCCGTGTCATGTTTTCAGTTCCGGCAACGCCCGACTTCTCAACACTTGCGCGCCGTCCGAGTGAGCGTCTCGCGATCGTGGAGTACGTCCGCGATACACCCAACTTCCAGGAGACCGACTATTTGGAATGGAAGAGCGCGTACGACCTCTCGAAGCGACCTGAAGCCGGCGCGACGAGCAAGCACCTCATCGGCTTTGCCAACCGCGTTTTCCGCACGCAGCCCGCCATGCCGCTGGCTACGCCTACCTGCTTCTGGGGGTTGAGGCCGGGAACCTGCCCGGCGTGCCGCCGTGGGATTCGGCGGACATCGAGAACTGGCTTGTGCGTTTCGTAGGGCAAGACCTTCGATATGACCCGCACTACGTCCAGGCTGACGGCAAGCAGGTGCTCTTTCTGCTCGTCGACCCTCCCCACCAGGGCGACCCCATCTACTGCCAGCAGGCCCAGTCCTCAGACCCCGACGGCAAGACGTTGCGCGAAGGCTCGGTCTACGTCCGGCGCAAGGGTTTGACGGAACTGGCCTTGGCCGTCGATATCGCCCGACTCGGCCGGCGCGCCGGCGCAAGCAACCACGACGGAGCTCGACCTCAGCGTCGATCTCGATGCCTCTGAGACCTACGCCATCGAGGCGGGCTGGCTCTGGGCTGAGACTCGCGATAGCTACATCGAGAAGGAGCGTCGCCGTCTTTACAGCGGCTTGTCTAATCCGCGAGATCAGCAGATCGGCGTGCTAATTGACCACGGACTTTATGGAGAAGCGGACCAGGAGCGAGTTTCAGGCCGAGGTCGAGGCGTACGCAGCCGCTCTGCGAGACAACTGGTTTGCGGTTCACGCAACCCGTCACGTTGAGGCTGAGGAATCCGGACTCGTTCCCATTCCCCGTCAACGACACCTCGAGCAGCATCGAGGACGTCGTCCATGCGGTGACGCTGCCGTTCAAGGACATCTACGCCTACCTCGAACCCGAGGACACGCGCGAGGAGCTGGAGCCCGGAGAGTCGCCGGAGGGATGGGCGCAGCTCTCGGCGCTTGTGGCCAGGAGCCTCTTGCCTGTGATGCCGTCGTTACCGACCACAGAACGGCAGCCCGCGTTGGAAGTGCTCGACGATGACCGCACCCTCATGCGCTTCCCGGCGATGCACGTCCGGCCTCGGACGCGACATCGCCTGCACCGGCTGCTGCTCGCGCTTGCTCCGGAATTTGCCGGGACAGCGGTCCAGCTCGGCTTTCGCGGTTCATAGGCCGGCTGCGGCCCATGCGTGTTGGACGTCCTGGATTTCTGCTGGTGTGGGGGTCTGACCCTGTCCTGGGTGATATTGCGCGGCGATGATCACGCGGCGGAGCTTGGCGAGCATGTCAGCGAACGACGGGGTGGTCTTGCTCAAGTACCAGGGAGAGCGGGCTAGGTGCTCGGCGACGACGTCGGGGTGGTGTCCTGAGGCGACATACCAGAGGATCGTGATGTTCATCGCGAGAAACTGGAACGGGACCGTCCTCTCAACCGCTTTGCAGGTGCGGTTGCGGGCGTGTCCGACCCCGAAGATCTGTTTGCCTTCTTCGAAGGCGACCTCGATTGGCCAGCGGTCGGCGTAGCGCTCGACGATCTGGGCTGCGGTGGCGTTGAGGTCGGTGGTGAGCAGCGCGATCTGGTAGCCGCTGCTTTTGTTGGTGTCTTGGACGAGGATCACGCGGACTGGGGTCTCGGCCCCGAGCGGCGTCCACAGGCAGTCGATTGTGTGGAGCATCAGCGTTTCGGTTTTGCCGTAGCGCCGGACGGTCTGCTCGGTCCAGCTGGTGGCGGGGTCGAGCGCGAGTTTGGCGAGGCTGGGGAGCCGCTGGCCCCATTTCGCGGGCCGGCCCTTCTTACCGGTCGGTGGTGGTGTGCGTTTGTAGATCACGGCGTTTGCGCGCAGGCGCGAGGTGACCGTGACGCGGCTGCTAACGCCGCGCCATGCCTCGCTTGCGTACGCGGCATCACCGACCACGTTGATCTGGCGCGCGGGCAGGCGCGCGGCGAGCAGCTCGATCATTTCCCTGGCCAGCTGCACTTTTCCGGGCCGCTCGGGGTCGCTCTTGCCCTTCCCGAACTGCTTGCGCTTTGGTTGCCAGCAGCGAAACATGACGGGCATGCACACCGACCGCGCCAGGAACGGGAGCTCCACCACGATCCCGACAACGACCCAGTTGTTGCCCCAAGCGACCGCCGCCTTATCCGAGTTGGCGGTCGCGTCGTGATGCCAGAAACAGGCATGGATCTTGCGTCCCAGACGGTGCAGCAGCGTGTCATCAACAGCCACCAGCACCGGCGCCCCGGGCACCGTCAAGCGCTCAACGATCACCGCCGCGATCTGTAGCCCAAGCTGATCGACCGACCACCGCGCGTGAGCAAAGAAACGGTGCGCGCGCGCGTGGTGCCAAACCCCCGACAGCCGCGCGCCGACGAGCATCCCCGTGACCGTACGTAACCCGGTCTGCGAGATCTGCCCGCCGACCAGCGCCCGGAACGTCTGGTAGGTCGGACGAGAGAAACATGGCGCGAACAGGAGCAGCAGCTCGTTCAGCGAAACTGGTAGGCAGAGCATCGGCGGCGACCCCCGTGGGCGCCGCGGACCGGGCTGGCACCCGCCCGCGGCATCGACTATGGACGCCCACGACTTCGGGGTAACCGCCGATGCTCCTCCCCCGAGAGCGACACCTTCGCCCGCTCAACAGCCCAAGCCCTGCCCTAACGCCACACGCCCGTGCCGCCACCGCCGCTGCGAGCTGCGAGTCAGTCGTCAGTCCCCACCCCCAGAAAGTGCGAAACCCGAGAGCGTGGGTTGCCGCATCGCAATCGCCGTTCGCTGATCGTGCCGGGTAGGCACGGTCCGAGCGCGGCGATCTCGGCGTGGATGTGCGTTGCGCGTCAAGGTGGAGGCGGGGCGGGCCAACATCACGGTGGCCCAGCTAGCCAACTTCGCGGTCGCCCTCGGCACGGGCCTAGACATCCGACTGCCCATCATCAAACGCGCGCACGTGTCCCTTCCGGGGTTGCGCCATCAAATGCGCAGAATCCGACGCTTAATATTCGTCGCCACTCTGGCCGAGATCCCATAGTCGCGTAGTTGCAAAGTTGCAAAACCTAAAGAGGCCGTCGTGTGAGGAGAGGATGGAGTCGCGGCGCTGGCCGCGCGATAGCATCGCTGCGGTGGCCGTCGAGCTTGATCTCTCTCAACTGCACCGGCTTTCTGCGGAGGAGTACCACCGGATTCTCGAGGCCGGCGGCTTCGACGAGGACGCCCGCGTTGAGCTGTTGGGCGGACTTCTCGTAGCCATGAGCCCCAAGACCCGTGCGCACGAGAACGCTGTCGCGTGGTTGGCGCGCTGGCTGATGCAGGCCGCCGATTCTGACATCTTTGAGGTGCGCGTCGCCAGCCCGCTCACGCTGGAGAATTCCGAACCCGAGCCGGATCTGGCTGTGATCGCGCTCAACGCTCCACGGCCATATCACCCGGCCACCGCCACCCTGATCGTCGAGGTCGCCGTGTCGTCGCTGCGTCGCGATCTCGGCACCAAGGCCGAGCTGTACGCTCGCGCGGGCGTGCCTGAGTATTGGGTGCTGGCTCTGGATCAGCGGCGCATGATCGTCCGGCGTGAGGTCCGTCGAGAGGTCGGCGAATACGCTCAGAGCATCGAGTTGGATGAGTCCGCTCGGGTGAGCTGCGCGGCGGTCGCACTCCCGGAGTTAGCGATCGCCGACGTTCTGGCGGCCGCTAACGCCTAAGCGGCCAAGGCAGGCCCGGAGCGCTCTACGCCCGGCTGATGGCATCCCGAGTAAAGGAACCCTGCCGAGTGGAGTGGCGGTTGGCTTCGTCAGGATCCGCACGGCTCCTCCGCTCGACCGAGCCGCCACTCCCGGCCCCGACCGCGCACCGAATAACCTGCACTGCAACGGTTTTGGGTTTGGGCGACCGGCCTGACCGCGCTTTCGTGCCGCGATCGGCGACGAACGGTGCTCGCTCCCTTGCCTTGCGCGTCCGCCTCGGCGTTCCGAATTGGCCTGTCCGCCGGGCAGCATATCGTTCATCGTCCTTGTTCTACGAGCGTCTTCAGTCCGATGTCCTGACCGTAAGCGAGTACTCGGCACGATTGAGTCGTGCTCTGCGGGAGGTCGGGAGCGCAGTCATCGAGGGCGAGGTCCAGAAGGTCCACGTCACGCCGCGCGGGATGCTGTTCTTCGACATCACGGACGGCGAGTCGTTGCTGTCGTGCAAGGTCTTCCCGCGCGAAGCGGCTCGCCTTGAGCATAAGCCCAAGCAGGGCGACCTCGTCCAGATCCACGTCGACCGCCCCGACCTTTACGCCGAGCGTGGCTCGCTGAACCTCATCGTTAGCCAGGTCAGCCTCGCTGGCGAGGGCGAGCTTCTGCGACGTCGCGCCGAGCTGATCGGCAGCCTGACCTTCGAAGGCCTGTGCGATCCCGCGCGGCGGCGGCCGTTGCCGAGGTTTCCGCGCGCGGTTGGGGTTATCGCTGGCCAGTCCTCAGATGGGATGAGTGACGTCATCCGCGCGCTCGCCGACCGCTGGCCAGCGGTCCACGTCATCACCTGCGCGAGCCTGGTCCAGGGCAAGGCCGCACCGCGGCAGCTCATCGACGCGCTCGCGCGACTCCAAGACCATCCGCTCGTCGACGTCATCGTCATCGCGCGCGGCGGCGGCTCGGTGCAGGACCTCGCTTGCTTCGACGACGAGAGGCTCTGCCGTGCCGTGTTCGCCTGCGAGGTTCCGGTCGTGTGCGCTATCGGCCACACTGACAACAACCCGGTCTGCAACCACGTTGCCTGGCCGGCATTCACGCCCTCGCGCTCGGCCGAACTGGTCGTCCCGTCCGCGGTCGAGCTCCGCTTGGACATCAGCAGCGCCCGCGGGCGTCTCGGTGCCGTCGCGCGGCGACTGGGCCTCGCCGCTGAGCGCGTCGGGGCCTGTGCCGAGCGGCTCGATTGTGCAAGCGTGCTCGAAGCAGGAGCGGCCAGGCTTCGGGAGTGCGCCGCCGCACTCATCGGCGCGCTCAACGAGTACCTGGTCGCCCATGAGCGTGGCCTGGTGTACGCCCACGGCGCGCTGACGACCGTTCCGCATCACGCGTCCCGGGAGCTGGCCGGCGAACGCGAAACCCTTGCGACCGCAGGCATCGCGCTCGACCGGACGGGCGAGCACCTGGCCGGTCTCGCCCGTGAGGTTCCGGAGCTCGGGGCGCGGGTGAGGCAGGGCACTCGACGGCAGCTCTCAGACCACACGCGCGACTACGGCCGCGCGCTCGGCCGCCTGATGCACGAGGCGCGGGCCGGCGCCGACCGTCGTGAATCCCGGAGCCGAGAGCTCGTGGACCGCGAGAGCGCCCTCCTTGTCGAACGCACGCGCCGTCGCTTGGATGACATGCGTCGCGACACAGCACACGAGGCGGCGATCATCGCTGCACAGGACTTTCGACGCCGCGGCTGGCTGCTCGCCAGCACCGCGAGCGGCGACCCCGCTCGCTCGACCGCCGACCTGACCGTCGGCGAACGCATTCATCTCCATGTTCATGACGGCCGTGTGCGGGCAGTCGTCGAGGACATCGACCACCACACCGGGAGCACCATGCTATGAGCCAGAGCACCGACATCACTGACGCCTCGGCGCCCGCCGAGATGAGCTTCGAAGCCGGCTACGAGCGGCTGCAGGAAATCGCCGGACGCCTGAACGAGGACGAGGTCCCCGTGTGCGAAATGTGCGACCTGTTCGCCGAAGGCAAAGGCCTCGAAGTCGCGCTCACCGGCTTTCTCAACACGCAACGCGAGCGTGTCGAAGCCATCGAGCGCGGCGAGGGCATCCGTACGTTCCGGATTACCAGATCCCCTGCCGCGGCGACGGCGCAGGGACGCGCGCAGGACGTTCGCATCGACACCGGCGACTTCGTGTCGGCGTCGGCCCGTGCAGCCAAGCCGACGGTCGGACCCGCGACCGGGTCCGCAGTCGACGACAGTCCGTTCTGAGCGGTCCGGGCCATGTTTGGCATCGTGCCCGCGCCGATGAGTTTGTGGCTGTTCGGCGGTCTTAGGTTTCGGACATCAATACGTCAGGAGGATGCAGGATGAGTACTACGGCAACCGGGATCCGCGAGATCAGCCTGGTGTGCGTTCCGACGCCCGCCGGCTAGCTGCGCAGGCACCGTTCACATCGCCTTAGCACGTGCTACGAGTACTCAGGCTAGGGTCCGACTGGTCTGGTTCACACTCCATGCGGGAGGCACGATGAGGATAAGAGCGAAGGCCGCGTCGGTCGCGGTCGGTGTCGCTGTTGCAGCTGCGGCCGTCGCTGTGCCGGTAGGTCTGTCGGCACAGTCTGCGGCCGCCGACCATACCTATCACCAGCGAATCGAGCATGTCCTGCTGATCTCCGTCGACGGCATGCATCAGTCCGACCTCGACTGGTACGTGGCCAACCACCCGAACTCCGCGCTCGCCGAGCTCGCCGAAGGCGGGCAGGTGTACACGAACAATCACACGTCGGATCCGTCGGATTCCGATCCGGGCGGCACGGCGCTGATGACGGGTGCTGATCCTAAGGTCACCGGAATCTATTACGACGATGAGTACAGCCACGACGTCTTCCCGCCGGGGACGACGAACTGCTCGGGTCCCGTGCCGGGCGGCAACGTGATCTACGACTCGCCGGACGAGATCGACCCGAGCTCGCTCGACGCTGGTCAAGGCATACCGGGCCTGGCCCAGAACCCGGCCTTGATCATGAACATGACGGGCGATCCGACGACGCTGCTGGTCCCGAGCACGTTCCCGGTCGATCCCAAGACGTGCGAGCCGATCTACCCGCACTCCTACATTAAGGTCAACACGATCTTCAACGTGATCAAGGCCGCCGGGCTGCGCACCGCGTGGTCGGACAAGCACCCAGTGTACGAGTCGTTCAACGGCCCCTCGGGCAACGGGATCGACGACCTGTTCACCCCCGAGATCGACTCCAATGCGATCGAGCCCAACGGCCAGCCGTACTGCAAGGGGTGCAGCTGGACCGATGACAACGCCGCCACCAAGCAGTACGACTCCTACAAGGTCCAGGCTGTGATCAACTGGATCAGCGGCTACGACCACTCCGGCGCCGGGCCGAAGGTCGGGACCCCGGCGATCTACGGCATGAACTTCCAGGCCGTCTCGACGGCCGAGAAGCTGAAGAGCTCCCCGGCCGAGCTGATCGGTCCCGACGCGCAGGGCAACTACACCGAAGGCACATCGCTGCCAGGCGGCTACACGACAGACAACGGCGTCCAAGTGCCAGGACCGCTGTTGCAGAGCGCGCTCGACTTCGTCAACGCCTCCCTGCGGCGGATGGTCGACACGATCCAGGCCGACGGCGAGGCCGATTCGACGGCGATCATCCTCACCGCCAAGCACGGGCAATCGCCGTTGAACGACAGCCAGCTCCAGCGGATCGACGACGGTCCGATCATCGCCGCCGTCAACGCCGCCTGGGCCGCACAGCACCCGAGCAACCCGACGCTGGTCGTCCAAGAGGCCGACGATGACGGGCTGCTGTGGTGGCTGTCAGACCGCTCCCAGCAAGCGGCTGAGTTCGTCAAAGCCTACCTGTGGACGCATACCGCCCCAGCGGTCAACTATGCGGGCCAGACGATCACCGTCCAGCACTCCGGCCTGCAGAAGATCTTCGCCGGCAGGCAGTCTGCGCGGTTCTTCGGCGTCCCATACTCCGACCCGGACCACCCGGACGTGTTCGCGATCGCACAGGTCGGCACCATCTACACGACCGGCTCGAAGATCGCCGAGCACGGTGGGGACAACCCGGGCGACCGCGATGTCCCGCTCGTCGTGTACGCGCCCGGCAACGTCCAGCCCGGCCAGCTCGATCAGTGGGTCGAGACGACCCAGGTCGCGCCGACGATCCTGAAGCTGCTCGGGCTCGACCCGAACCAGCTACAGGCCGTCCAGCAGGAAGGTACACAGGCCCTCCCGGGCATCGCCGAGCAAAACCACTGACGGTTGTTCGGGGGCGGCGGCTTTCCGGCTCGCCGCCCCCGGCCCCGTAGAACAGGTGTCGCAGGCGCGAACAGTTAGCCGAGGCGCCTGCCGCCACGAGCGTCGGGTGGTGGCGTCCGGTCGTGCCGACGGGAGCACGCGGCGGCTCATCGTCGGGCGTCGTCCTGGGAGCGTGTGGCAGCGGAGTCGCTCTGTCCACGCGACGCTGCATGAGAAGCACGAGGGCGAGACGCACTGGAGCTGCCGGTCGATGGCCGTTGCGCGCGCCGCTCGGGGCGGCGTACACGTGGGCGGTCAACCGGTAGGTTTGACGGCGTGCCACATCGCCCTCTCGTGATCGCCCACCGCGGGTCGCACAGCCCGGGCGTCGCGGAGAACACGCTGGCGTCGTTTCAACAGGCGATCGCGCTGGGCGCGGACATGATCGAGCTGGACGTCCGCCGCACGGCCGGCGACGAACTGGTCGTCTTCCACGACCACAAGGTGGGGCGCGAGACGGTCGGCTCGCTCAGCCTGGAGGCGCTCCGCGAGCGCGCCAGCACGGACGTGCCGCGACTGACCGACGTGCTGGAATGGGCTTCCGGGCGGGTCGGGCTGGACGTCGAGCTGAAGGAGGACGGCTATGTCGAGCGGGTGGTGGAGCTGCTGGTGGAGTTCGCCAACGGCGGCGGCGAGCTGCTCGTAACCTCCTTTGTAGATCCGGTGCTGGCCCAGCTAAGGCGGCTCGGGGCGCCGCTGCGCTATGGGCTGCTGATCGGGTTCATGGCGAGCGGCGCGGTCGGCCGTGCCCGGGAATGCGGGGCAGGCTGGCTGGTTGTGCAGGCCAGGCTCATCTCGGACGCACTGCTGGATGATGCCGTAGGCGCCGGTCTGAAGTGCCTCGTGTGGGACTTCATGGCCGATACCGTGGAGCACGCCGAGCTGCTGCGCGACTCGCGGGTTGCCGGCGTGATCACCGACGACGTACCGGGAGCGCTGGCCGCCCGCTGAGTCGTTCGGGCCCCCGCCGAGCGTTCAGTTCAACGGCGATCTTATTGGCGATCGCGCGCGGCACGCTCGTCGGTATCGCGGCCCACGGTGATGGGGTGGACGGCGCCGCGGGCGGATTGACCGGCTTCGGCCGCCGCGGACAGAGCCACCGCAGGTGTTCCGGGATCCGCCACGGCGACCCGGTCGGCGACGATCTTCAATCCCACACGGGCGCCGAGCTGCAGGTCGGTGCCGTGGCTCGGGGCCTCAACCAGGATGTCCTGACGATCATCGAGGGTCACGCTGAGCCGCACGGACGAGCCAAGGAACGTCCGCTCGCGTATCTCCCCGGGGCCGCCGGCGTCCGGCATCGCCTGCAGAACCTCGGGGCGCAGCAGCGCCTCGACCGCTGTCCCGGGAGCGTACGCGTCCGGCATCGTCAGCGGCACGCGCTGGCCCAGGACGACCACCTGCCCGTCCTCGGCGATCCGCCCGCGAATGCGGTTCATTGCGCCGACGAACTCGGCCACGAACGCTGTCGCCGGATGGCGGTAGACGTTCTCTGGGGTGTCGAGCTGCTCGAGCCGCCCCTCCCGCATCACCCCGACCCGATCGGCCAGCGACAGCGCTTCGGATTGGTCATGTGTGACGAACAACGCCGTGATTCCGAGCCGCTGCTGGATGCTTCGGATCTCGGCTCGCAACTGGAGGCGGACGCGCGCATCGAGCGCTGACAGCGGCTCGTCGAGCAGCAGCACCGTCGGCTCGATCGCCAGCGCCCGGGCGATCGCGACTCGCTGCTGCTGGCCGCCAGACAGCTGGTAGGGGTAGCGGTTGGTGTCGGTCAAGCTGACCAGCCCCAGCAGCTCGTCGGCGCGCTTCAGCCGCTGCTCCTTGCTGACCTTGCGCATCCGCAGGCCGAACGCGACGTTCTCCCGCACGGTCATGTTGGGGAACAGGCTGTACGCCTGGAAGACCATCCCCATGTCGCGCTTGTGGGCGGGGACGCTGGTGATGTCACGGCCACCGACGGTGATCGTTCCGGCATCCGGGCGATCGAACCCGGCCAGCAGCCGCAGCGCGGTGGTCTTGCCGCAGCCCGACGGGCCGAGCAGCGCCACCAGCTCACCGGGCTGGATCTCCAGGACCAGCCCCTGCAGCGCGGTCACAGTGCCGAAGTGGCGCGGCACGCCGCTGAAGTGGACCCCGACCCGGCTGGCGGTGGAAGCGGCCGCCACCGCCGGCGCCGACACCTTGGCGTCGATTGAAGGGGAGGTGCTATCAGTGGTCATCAGATCACGCTGGCGGATCGTGCCCCGCGACGGCGTGCGAGGAACGTGAGCATGAACAGAAGTAGGAATGTGAACGCCAGCGCGATCAGCGTCAGCGCCACCGAGATCCCCGGCGCGTTGTCCTGTGACGCGAACTGGATCATCTGCAGCGGGAAGGTGAGTGTGCTCTGGTCCAGCATGTTCGCGATTACGACCTCGCCGAGCACCATCGCGATCGTCAGGAACATCCCGCCCAGCACGGCGGTCTGGGCGTTTGGCAGCACCACGCGCCACAGCGTCCTGGGCCAGCCGGCGCCGAGGCTGCGTGAGGCGTCGACCAGCGTGTGCAGATCGATCGCCCGCAGACCGGTGTCGATCGCCCGGTACACGAGCGGCATCGCCAGGACCACGTACATCGGCGCCAGGATGGTCACCGGATGGTTGAAGAAGGCGTTGACGATCCACAGCGGCGCCGTCTCCTTCATCTGCAGTAGCCCGGCGGCCAACACAATCGGCGGCACCACGATCGGCAAAATCGTGATTCCTTCCATCACGATCGTCAGCTTCGGCAGCTTCAACCGCACCAGCACGGCGGTCGGGAACACCAGCAGCACCACGACCACGGCGGTGATCGCGGCGATCTCCAGCGACAGGAGCATCGAGGCGCGCAGCGCGCTGTTGTTGGCGATTACCGTGTAGTTCTGGAACCCGTACTTGCCCTGCTGGTTGATCAGGCTGAACTTGACGGCGCAGAGCAGCGGTAGCAAGTAGAAGATCGCCGCGAGGCCCAGGATCGCCACGCGCCAGGCGGGCGGGCGACCGCGGCGGCCGGCGCGTTGCTCGGGCGCCGCCTGGCCCTTCCGGAAAGCGATGCCCGGGACCTTCGTCAGGGCGGTCATCGCAGCCACTTTCCGGCGCGCCGCTGGACGTACCAGTAGACGATCATCACGATCCCCACCACGATGATCATCTCGGTACCGAGCGCAAGTCCGACCGGGATCGAGTTGGTCAGCACGTTGTTGGACATCTCAAGGTTGATCTTGCAGGGTACGACCGTCTGGGTGCAGCCGTCCAGCGCCAGCATCGTTGCGAAGGCGGAGAACGCGGAGCCGAACAGGATCAACGTGGCGGCGATGAAGGACGGCGCCAGCACCGGCACCGCCACATGCCGCAGGTAGGAGCGGCGGGTGGCGCCCAGGTTTTTGGCGGCCTCCTCCCATTCGGGTTTGAGGCCCTCCAGCGCCGGGGTGATGAAGATCACCATCAGTGGGATCTGGAAGTAGAAGTAACAGATGCCGACGCCGGCCTGCGAGGAGATGTCGAAGTGCTGGCTGAGGTCGTACCCAAACGTGCTCTTGAAGAAGACCGTGATCACGCCGAGCGTGCCCAGCGCCGCGACCCAGACGAACGCCAGTGGGGCACCCGCGAAGTAGGCGAAGACTCCCGAGGCGCTTGAGACGATGCGGCGCAGCGGACCGTCCGCGGGGCCCGCGACCACCGCCGCGGCGATCCCCAGGCCCACGATCGCCGGGCCTAGTGAGGTCCACAGCGACAGGATTAGACTGTTCTTCAGCGGCGTCAGGTACTGGGACTGGCTGAAGATCGCGGAGAAGTTGGACAGCGTGAAGTGGCCGTTCTCGGTCAGCGCGCCGTGGATCACCACGTACAGCGGCAGCCCTAGGAACAAGGCCATGTACAGCAGGAACGGCAACATCCCAAGCCAGGCGATCCTGCCGGCGCCGGTCCGGCCACGCACGACCGAGGTCGACCCCGGACCGGAGCCCCCGGGACGCCGGATCCCGCGGCGCCGAGGCGCCGCGGGATCGGTCGCTACTGCGGTGTCCTGCGTGAAAGCGATGGCTAACTCCAGCCGGCGGCGATCACCTTTGCGGCGGCGGTCGACTGAGCCGGGGTCGGCAGCACCGGGAGGCCGGAGATGGCCGGCAGGAGGGCGTAGGCGGCCTGGTCAGCCGTGCCGTTCTTGACCATCGCGGCCAGCTCGACCGGCCGTGCGTAGCCCTTCAGGAAGTTGTTCTGACCCTGGATCGAGTACAGGAACTCCTCCCACAGACGGGCGGCGGCGGGGTGCGGGGCGGTCTTGGAGATCGCCTGGGCGTAGAACTCGCCAAGCGGGGCCCCCGCCGGGACGACGACCTTCCACTTGGCGGTGGACGGCAGACCCCACGCGCCGGCCACGTTCAGAAAGTCCCAGTTGACGATGATCGGGCACTGGCCCGCCGTGATCAGGGACGCGCTGTCGCAGTCGGTGGCGTTGAAGTTGCCCAGCGACTTCAGCTTGTCGAAGAACGTCAGGCCCGGCTGGGCGTCGTTCACGCTGCCACCGTTGTTGACGGCGGCGGCGAAGACGGCGCCGGTCGCGGCGCCGGCCTGGCCTGGGACGCCGTTGAGGGCAACCGCGTGCTTGTACGGCGAACTCTCCAGACCCGCCCAGGTGGTCGGGCAGCTCGGGACGACGCTGAGGTTGCAGCCGAAGGAGACGTATCCGCCGTAGTCGTTGTACCAGCTGCCGTTGGCGTCCTTGTTCTCATTCGGGATGTCGTTCCAGGTCTGGACCTTGTACGGCGCGAACAGGTCGGAGTCGGCGACCGCGAAGCTCTCGCCGATGTCGACGACGTCCGGGGCGGTGGAGCTGCCGCGGCCGGTCTCGATCGCCTGAATCTCCTGGGCGCTGGAGCCCTCCGGGATCGCGTCGTTGATCTTGATCCCGTACATGGCGGTGAATTCCTTCATCTGCGTGCCGTAGTTGGCCCAGTCGGCGGGCAGGGTGATCACGTTCAGCGTGCCTTCCTTCTTGGCAGCGGCGACCAGCGCAGTCATGCCGCCGCCGGCCTGCGCGGAGGTGACGGTCGACAAGTTGACGCTCTTCGCAGAGCTGCTCGAGCTGCCGCTGCCCGAGCTGCTGGAGCTCGAGCTGCTGCCGCAGGCGGCGACGGCAAGCGCGGCAGCGGCAACGGCGGCCACAACCGCCGCATACCGGCCGGCCGGCCGACCGAACCGCACGCGGACGCGACGATTGGTGGTGCTCAATGTTCCTCCTCGGGAGAATCGGGTCTTTACCGGGGCACCCCGCTGGCACACAGGCGCAGCAACCACCCAGGTCGCGGCAAGCGTATTCGTCCACATCTGCACACTCGTTACCGTGTTGTGAACCAGGTTGTATATACATTTGCGGCCGCTGATTCCGGAAGCTCGCGCAATGGACGATGGTGCGGGAAGCGGAGCAGAAGCGGAGCAGATACGCGCGGCCACGGCGCGCTGCGAAACTAGGCCGACGATGCCCTCCGCCAGCGAAACGGCCTCGCGCCACGCGGCGATCGCGTCGACGCTGCGCGAGCAGATCCAGTCGGGTGCGCTCGCTGCAGGCTCAGCGCTGCCCTCCGAGGCGCAGCTCTCAACGCGCTACCAGGTCTCGCGCGGGACAGTGCGCCAGGCGCTGGCGGCGCTCAGGGCCGAAGGCCTGATCTCAGGCGGACGCGGCCGTCCACCGACGATCGCCCGTCGGATGCTCGCTCAGAGCTTCGACCAGCTGGTGTCCTTCTCTGCCTGGGCGCAGCGGCAGGGGCGCGCGCCGGCAGCGCGCACGCTGGAGCTCGCGCGCCGTCCCGCCGGCGCCGAAGCGGCACTGAAGCTCGGGCTCTCGCCCGGCGCAGCCGTATTCGAGTACAAACGCGTCCGGCTGCTGGACGGGGAGCCGGTGATGATCGAGCTCAGCACTTTCATCGAGGAGGTCGGACGGCTGCTACTCGACTGCGATCTGGACGGCGGCTCGGCGTACGCGCAACTGGGCAATCGAGGCGTCAAGTTCGCCGAAGCCCACCAGTCGATCACCGCGATCGCTGCGACCGCCGAACAGGCGACGCTGCTCGGGGTCGCGCGCTGCGCGCCGCTGCTGGAGGTCCGCAGGCACGTGTTCGACCCGGCCGGCAGGCCGCTCGAATGGTCTTACGACACCTACCGCGGCGACGCGTTCGTGATCACCATCCAGAACCAGGTGGCGCTGCCGCGCGCGGGTGTCGCGCTCGCGTTGCTTGAGGGGAGCTCAGGCCCGGGCGTTGATGGGAGCCCAGGCCGTCGGGGAGTTGACCGTAGCTCAGGCCGCTAGCGCTTGTGCCAGATCGTCCAGCACGCTCCCGGCGTGCCCGAGCACCATCGTCATGCCAAGTCCCGAGGTCACCTCCACCACGCGCACGCCGTCACACGGAGCGCTCACCAGGAAGTGATCGCCGCCCGTCGCTGGGTGCCCTGCCGCGGCGGCAGGGTAGATGCCGATCCAACGCTCACGGACCTCCAGCGCGTCCACACCAAGCAGCCTTCGCGCTTCTGCGAGCAGCAGCTCGTACAGGCGCTCGTCGGCGAACGGCGCGAGCGTGTCGCCGTACTCGTGCGTATCGCCGATGATCAGATCGCCGCCGGGCAGCTGCGTGATCAGCAGGTGGATTCCGGCTTCGAGCAGCTCCGGGCGCTCCGCCAGCAGGCGCTGGCGTAGGTGTGCTGATGCCGGCTGGGCTGTGAACGCCGGATAGCGGACCATGCTGAGGCCGGTGGCCAGTGCCGGCTCGTAGCGCAGGCCGCCGGGCGCGGCGGCCCGCAGCATCTGCAGCTTGCAGAGCGTCAGACCCGCCAGGCTGCCGCGTGCGATCGCAGGCAGCGCGCCGTAATCAGGCCCCGGGCAGATGACGACCATTGGCGCCCGCACGCTCAGCGCGGCGCTGTGCACCGCCCCCGGCTCGATCTCCTGCACGCCGGCGCCCCACTGCACGCGCGCGCTGGAATCCTGCTCGAGCAGGCGCGCGAGGCCTGCAACCGCGGAACGCGGGTCCACGCGCAGATCGCTCGTGCAGTGCAACGCGCCAAGCAACTCACCGGTCGGGATCGGCGCCAGCTCGCCGGCCTGCGCAGCGGTCAGCAGGTGCGCCGCCCGCCGCGGATTACCGGCAGTGCCCTCCAGCACCGCCAGCTCATCCTCAGCGCGTGCGAGCACCAGCGTGCCGGCCTGGCACATTTGCAACCCGGCACGGGCGCCCAGCTCGAGCCAGCGCTCACGTGAGCGCAATGCGCATTCGAGGTCATCGCCGTCGCTGACGCACGCGATGAACGCGTGGCCGAAGTTACGCACGCTTGCGCCGACGGCGCGCTGATCGCGCTCCAGCAGCGCGACGCGCAGGCCGCGCCGGCGTCCCTCGTGTGCGTGCGCGAGGCCGACGATACCTGCGCCGACGACGCACAGGTCGGCATCGATCGTCTGGCGCGGCCCAGTTCGCGCGGCACGCTTGACGGGTTCGCTCATCTTGTAGATACAAGTCTATGGAGCGCGCTGCGCATGTGACCATTCCGTGACGTTTGTGACCATCCTGTGTCCGTCCGATGAGGCGTGGCGATGCCGCAGGAAGCGTCCTTAAGTACTTGTATAGTCATCTTCGATGGCCGCTACGTTCGTCGTCAACGACCGCTGCTACGGCGTGCCGGCACGGCCGGTACTCGCGATCTGCGCCGACGGCTGGGACCCGGAATACGTGGACGACGCGCTCGCGCGCTCGCTGATGCCGCGCCTCGCGGAGACGCTGGATACGGGCGGCACCTACGCGCTCGGACGCGCCCAGGTGCCGACGTTCACCAACCCGAACAACGTCGCGATCGTGACCGGCGTCAGCGCCGCGATCAACGGCATCGCCGGCAACCACTACCGCAACGAGCGCGGCGAAGAGGTCCAGGTGACCGATCCCAGCTTCCTGCGGGCCACGACGATCCACGCCGCCGCCCACCAGCAGGGCATCGGCACGCTCTGCGTGACCGCCAAGGACAAGCTGCGGGCGCTGCTCGCATCCGGAGGCGTGCCGGCGTTCAGTGCCGAGCGCGCGCACGAGCAGAGCCTGCAAGATGGCACGCCGGTGACCGAGATCGTCGGCGCACCGAACCCTGGCATCTACGACTGGCAACTGTCGCCGTACACGATCGACATGGCGGTGGCACTGGCAGGCCGTCTCCAAGCGCAACTCGTCTACGCATCGCTGACCGACTTCGTGCAGCACTCGGCAGCACCTGGCGAGTCGATGGCGGACGACTTCTACCGGGCGGTCGACGCGTCGCTTGGCCGTGCGCTCGACGCCGGTTTCGCCGTCGGGCTCGCGGCCGACCACGGGATGCGCGACAAGTCCGCCGCCGACGGCAGCCCGAACGTTCGCTTTCTGGACGAAGCGCTGAGCGAGGCGGGCGTTCACAGCGGCCACACGCTGTGTCCGATCACCGACCCCTACGTCGTGCATCACGCGGCGCTCGGCTCGCTCGCCTGGGTGCACCTCGACGACCTTGAGGAACTCGATCGTGCACGCGGGGCGATCGCGGCGCTGCCCGGCATCGAAGCCGTGCTTGACCGTTTCGCAGCGGCCGACGCGTTCGAGCTTCCGTCTGACCGGATCGGCGATTTGATCGTGCTCGGCGACGGCGGCACGGTGCTCGGCAAGTCGCGCGCTGCGCACGATCTCAGCGCGCTGCACGGCGCGCTGCGCTCGCACGGCGGTTTGCACGAACGCACCGTCCCGATGATCGTCACGCACCCGCTGCGCGAGGGCGCTCTGCGCGGGCGCGACCTGCGTAACCGTGATCTGCACGATCTGTTGCTCAACGAGCTGGCATGACCGCCGCCACGCTTGCCAGCATCTGCTGAGATGAGCGCGGCCGTTAGCACAACGCTCCCGGTTTACTCGCCTTACACCGGCGAGCTGGTCGGGGAAGCGCCGCTGGCGAGCCCTGCGCAGGTCCGGGCGACGCTGGAGCGCGGCGGGCGTTACGTGTCCGCGCTCTCCCGCCACGAGCGCTCGCAGGTCCTGTTCGGTGTCGCAGACGCGCTCGTGAGCCGGCGTGGGCAGTTGGCGGCGCTGATCTGCAGTGAGTCGGGGCTCTGTTTGAAGGACACCCGTCACGAGGTCGGACGCGCGATCGACGTGTTTCGCTTCGCGGCGATCGAGGCACTGCGCGACGACGGCGCAACGTTCGCCGGTGACGTCTCGGCGCACGGACGCGACCGCCGCGCGCACACGCTGAGCGTCCCGGTCCGGCTGGTGGCGGCGATTACGCCGTTCAACCACCCGCTCAACCAGGTCGCTCACAAGCTCGCGCCGGCGATCGCCGCCGGCGCGCCGATCGTCCTCAAGCCTTCCGAGAAGACGCCGTTGAGCGCGCTCGCGTTGATCGACCTGGTCCGCGCCGCCGGCCTGCCGGAGGAGGCGGCGCAGATCGTCTGCGGCGACCCGGCGGCGATCCTCGACGGCTTCTTGGGGCACGAAGCGGTCGAGGTGATCTCGTTCACCGGCGGCGTCGCGGTCGGCAAGTCGATTGCGGCGCGCCTCGGCTACCGTCGCGCCGTGCTGGAGCTGGGTGGCAACGACCCGCTGATCGTGCTGGCCGACGCCGACCTGCAGGAGGCGGCGGAGCTTGCGGTGCGAGGCGCCTTTGAGAACTCCGGCCAGCGCTGCACGGCGATCAAGCGCATCATCGCCGTCGAGGAGGTGGCCGACGAGCTGGCAGGACGCATCGCGGCGGGCGCCGGCGCGCTGCGCCCCGGCGATCCGATCGACGAGCGCACCGACGTCGGCACCGTGATCGACGAGCAGGCCGCGATCCTGATCGAGTCCCGGGTCGAGCAGGCGCTGTCAGCCGGCGCGAAGCTCTTGTGTGGCGGCGAGCGCGACGGCGCGCTCCTGCGCCCGGCGGTGCTCGACAACGTTGCGCCGGACGTGCCGCTGGTGGCGCAGGAGACGTTCGGACCGGTCGCTCCGATCATCCGCGTCAGCGACCTCGATCAGGCGATCGCCGTCGCCAACTGCACTCCCTACGCGCTCTCCAGCGGCGTTTGCACGTCTGACTGGCACGCGATCACACGCTGCATCCGCGAATTGCGCACCGGCACCGTCAACGTCCGCGAGGTTCCCGGCTGGCGCACGGAGCTGACGCCGTTCGGCGGCATCGGCGACAGCGGCCTTGGGGTCAAGGAGGGGGTGCGGGAAGCGATCCGCGCGATGTCGTTCACAAAGCTCTACACACTGCCATGGAATTGAGTGAAGGGGGCAACGCACACAACATGACCAGAGCCACTGCAACAGTCGCAGAGATAATCGGCGCCTGCGATTCGATGAAGGGGCTGCCGTACGACGGCGAGCCGGTCGATCAGCTCGAGCATGCGCTGCAATCCGCGCAGATCGCCCGCAGCGAGGGTGGCGGCGCCGAGTTCGTGGTTGCCTGCCTGCTGCACGACATCGCGCGAGCGCAGGCAGCCGGCGGGATGCCGTTCGACGATCCGGCGGAGCATCACGGCGCAGCCGGAGCGCGCTGGCTGACGCCACGCGTCGGCGCGCGGGTTGCGTCGCTCGTCGAGCAGCACGTGCCCGCCAAGCGCTACCTCGTCGGCACGGACCGCGAGTACCGCGCGCAGCTGACGGAGGTCTCGGAGCGGACGCTGCGGGCGCAAGGCGGCCCGATGAACGCAGAGGAGATCGCGGCCTTTCGCTCAAACCCCGACTGGGGACTGGCGGTGGCGCTGCGGCGAATCGACGACCGCGCCAAGGTGGTCGGGCTCGAGGTGCCACCGGTCGAGAGCTACGAAGAGGTCCTGCTCGAGGTGGTCACGGCGGCGCTCGGCGAGCGGGCGTAGCGGGCCGGTGAGCACGCCGGCAGCGAACGTACCCGCGGAGCCGCTGGACGGCATGCGCTGGGCCGCCCGGCCGATTGTCACGCTGAGAATTGATCCAGGCACTCCCACGAGTCTACGGAGCTGGGTCGACGGCCCGTGGCAGTCGGGGTAGCAAGCTGCCCAGCCACGCGGCCACGGCTGCCTGCACAGCGGCCGACGGTCTGAGGGCGTGGTCGCCCGGTACGCGCGCAACCTCGCGGCTTGGGCCCGCCGGGGGCATCCCGAACGGGTCGCGCTCGCCCTGGACGACCAGCATCGGAACGCTAACCGCTTCGAGCTCCGCCAGCCGGCTTTGCGCGGGAGCTCGCCCGCGCCGCGGCGGCAGCAGCGGGAAGGCCAGGCACAGCACGGCGGCCAGGTCCGCCGCGCGCGCGGTGCGGCAGGCCACGCGCGCGCCCGATGAGCGGCCCCCGCCGAGCAGCGTCAATTCGCGCAGCGGACCGACCCGCAGCTGCTCGAGCACCGCGAGCCAGGCGGCGTCGAGCTGTTTGGCCGGCGCTGGCGAGCGCCGGCCGGCGACGCGGTAGGGCTGCTCGACCAGCGCCACGCTCACGCCCAGCGATTGAGCGACCTCCGCAACCGCCACCAGATCTGCGGCCTGCACCCCGCCACCCGCACCATGACCGAGGACCAGCGCCGCGACCGGCCTGGCGACCGGCTGCAGGTGAGCCCTTGCAGGACCGTGGGGCGTCTCGACCTCGATCACATCCACTTGCAGGTCCTGCCTCGGGGCATCTCGCGCTCGGTTACGTCCACCTGCCAACCGTACCGGTCACGCAGTCGTTGGAGGTCGAGATGTGATGCAGACCCAGTTCGCCAAGCTTCACATAACACCTTCCCGACCCGCTAAAGCAACACGACCCAGGGGCTTGGTTTTTGGTTAGCGTGGACTATGAGGATTGCCAGCGGAAAGTGGCTCGACTCCGTCAACTCGTGTCACAACGCCTCTGATCAGCGCTGCGGCTCAAGTCTCGGGGCGACGGGTCGATCAGTTAGGGTGGTATGTCGGCGATCAGCAGCGATCTCAGCTCGATCACGGGTGCGGCGCTCACGCCGGCGCAGCAGACGGACGCCGCCCTGTTCGGGGCGCCGAGCCCGATGCCGACGGATCAGACGCCCGAGCAGCAGTCCGACGCGACTTTGCTCGATGTCAATGGCGGCAGTTCCAGCAGCATCGCCTCGGAGCTTCAAGCTGGCATGCCACCGGATCTCGCTGCCGCCTCGGCGCTCGTCGGCGACCTGGCCGTCCAGATCGGCCAGCAGGGGCCGCAGGCGGCCTCGATTTATTCGCTGCTCTCGGCGGGGAGCACGCTCAAGCTGACCCAGGCGTAGGGGGCTTCCAAACGCTGGGCGGCCAGGGGCCGCTTCTGCATCGAAGGCCACGCTCCGTTCGCACCGGGGCTCGACACGAAGGCTTTCCTCCTCTTTCTGCACGGTTTCCGCGCAAAGGGTGGCTCCGCCGGCTGGCTGCCTGGATGTTCGGCTCTCCATCCGATCCCCGCGTTCGTAGGCTCAGTCGGCCAGTACCCGCTCGAGCTCGCCGAGGCATCCATGCCAGCCCTCCTCGGTGCGGGCGATCGATCACCCTGAACTGGCCCTGCGCTTGGACTTTTGTGCCGTCGGGCCTGCGCATCACCACCCGGACGTTTCCGCTAACCCGCAGATCGACCTCGGCCTCCGGCGTGTCCCAGTCCGGGGCGCAGTGGAACCAGCGCCGCATCACCTCAGGGCTGGTCCAGGCGTCGAAGACGTCCTCGGCCGGAGCGTCGAAGGTCCGCTGGATCCGCACCACGCGGCCGGATTCCTCGGTCACGGTCGCTCCTTTCTCTCCTCGAGGTACTCGCCGACGACATCGAACAAGCGCTCCCACCACCAGCCGCCTCGCCGCGACCGCCGGCCTCTGCGCCGCGTCCGCCGGCGCGATCTTCATCGGCGTCCAGATCAACCATCCGCCGGCCGACGTCGCGCACCTCCTCACCACCGAGATGACGCTCCGCGAGAGCGCAAAGGTCCTGATGGCCGTCCTGGCGCTGGCCGGCTTCACCGGCATGTTCGCAAGCCACCGCGACCGGCTCGGACGCCTCGGGCGCGCCGGATACGGGCTGCTGACCGCCGGCTATGTAGCGATGTTTGCCGCCGAGTGCATCATCGGCTACTACCTCCCGACGGTGGCGCACTCGAACCCCGGCTACGTCCAGCACGTCATCAACGCGGCGATGGGTCACGGCCCGAGCGGCGGCATCGGTCCCATGCGCGAGCTGTTTATCGTCGTGGGCATCGGTTACTCGGTCGGTGGTCTGCTGTTCGGCATCGCGCTGTTCCGCGCCGGCGTCCTTGCCCGCTGGGCCTCCCTGCTGCTCGCCTACGGCACCGCCTCCGCCCTCGCGTTGTCCGTGCTGCCGGAGTCGTTTGACCGCCCGTTCGCGGTGCCCACCGGCGTCGCGCTGATCGGCCTCGGCGTCTCGCTGTGGCGAGGCCAGCGCAGGCAGGCCGAGACCGTCGACGCGCAGGCCACGACGTGGGTCGCGCAGCCGGTGACCCGGTGAGCACCCGGGAGCGGAGTTGGCCGCTGCCGGTGGCGCTGATCGCGCTCAGCGCGATCCCGCTGACGGCCGGGACGCTGCGAGTGATCCAGCTCGCCGGCGGACCGGCCGTGATCCCCGCCGACCACCGGTTCGCTAGCTTCCCGCTCCCGCTCGCGGTGCACATCGTCGGCGCGACGACCTACGCCCTCCTCGGGATCCTGCAGTTCCTGCCAAGGTTCCGCCGCCGGCACCCGGCGTGGCACGGTCGTGCCGCCGGGTGCTGGCCGTGACCGGCCTGGTGGTGGCGCTCTCAGCTATCTGGATGACGCTGTTCTACGAGGCGCAGGCAGGCACCGGCGACCTGCTCTACATGCTCCGCCTGGTCTTCGCGTCCGCGATGGCCGCCGAGTCGGCCATCCGCCGCCCCGCCCGTTACCGCCCCGCACTCCCCACCAGTCATCAGCAAGCTGGAGCGCTCGCATGAACACTCCCACGACTTACGCGATCCGCGTCGACGGCCACCTCGACGACCACTGGTCTGTTGATCGTTGGGATTGCCGTTGCCAACTACCTGCGCGGTGTCCCGACCGCCGGCAACGATCTTGTCCTGGTCGCGATCTTGGCGATCGTCGGCGGCGCGATGGCCTCGCCAGCGCCCAGACCGTGATCATGCGGGGCGGCCCCGACGGCGAGGTGCTCGCACGCGCCGGCTGGGCATCCGCGTTCTTCTGGGTCCTCGGGATGGGCTCGCGGTTCGCGTTTATCTTCTGGATCACCCACAGCGGCGCCGCATCGATCGCCGATTTCAGTGTCCAACACGCGATTACCGGGAGCGCGTGGACGGTCGCGCTGCTCGCGATGGCGGTGTGCGAAGTGGTCGCCCGCTCGGCGTTGATGGCGGCTCGCCGTCAGCGTCTGCACGGCCGCCGCGCTTTCGAGTTCGCGTGACACCGTTACCTTCTCTCGCAGTGTTCGCCAATCTCACCGGGCGCACCGCGCTCACGATCGGGCTGGTCGGCCTGGCGCTGGTCAGCTGGACCGTTTTGACGGCCAGCCACGATCCGCCCGGTGACAGCGGACGTGGCTTGGTCATCAGCGTCCTGTTCGTGGTGTGCGTGGTGGCATGGCTTACGCGGATCCGCTCGCCGACCGCCGAGGCGACGAGCGCCCTGCTTGACCAGGGCGCCGATCCCGCGATGATCAAGCGGCACCGGCTCCGACGGCAACCGCGTGACGCCGCGGACGAGTGCTTTTCGGGTCTTGCGTGAGAATCGTGCGCGTGGTCGAGTCTGGGTTGCAATCGCGTCGCGCTAACCCTGACCATGCTGCCTTGATCGCATCCATCCTGAAGGAGGGATTTTCGACCTATCGCAGCTGGGCGCCGCCGGGGTGGGAGAGCCCGAGCTTCGGAGTCGACGAGGTAGCGGAAACTCAGCGGCGTGTTGGCGCGTGACGACGTCTGGTGCCTGCTGGCCGTCCTCGACGCTGCCCCCGTCGGGCATGTCGCTCTCGCACCGTTTACGCGCGAGGAGCCCACGCCACCGCCGACCGATGC
>JBKQKK010000260.1:0-48244 GCA_052147535.1 Solirubrobacteraceae bacterium
CCGATCATCACTTCCGGACGACCGAGTTGGGACGCCTCGATCGTGCCGATCGCCGGCGCCCGACGACCCGGTTCGCCACGACCGCGATCGCTCACGCCGCCCGGCAGGAGACCCGCGGAGTCATAGACTCCGAACCGACCAACGCGCTGAACGTCTCCTCCGTTCCGGGAAAGCCCGCTGCCTCCGCGGCGCGCCGGTCCCGCAGACGGCCAAGCAGCCGGTCGTGCCTGCGGCTGATCCGGTGCGCGAGACCAAAGCCGTCCACCACCCGGAATCATCTCATCAACCACCAGCGACACGAGAGGGACCGAACATGACCCACGACACAGACGACCGCGCGACGCTGGCGTTCGAGCAAGCCGAGCGTCGCCTGTTTGCGGCGTGTGGCGTGCAGGTCGCGAGCCGGCGCGTGCGACTGGCTGACCCTCCGGTTGCTGTGCGGGTTCTCGAGGCGGGCGGCGGCTCGCCGCTCGTCCTTGTGCACGGCAGCGGCATGAGCGCGTCGACCTGGGCACCGTTGATGCCCTACCTGGGGCCCCGAAGGCTGATCGCCCTCGACCTCCCCGGATTCGGCCTCAGTGACGTTTTCGATTACGGTGGTCGACCGCTGCGCTCGCACGCGGTCGTCCAGCTCACCTCGCTGCTCGATGCGCTCGACCTTGAGCGTGTGCCGATCGTCGGCACCTCGCTCGGTGGGATGTGGGCGCTCTGCCTGGCCGTCGACGCGCCCAATCGCGTCGCCGCCGTGGCGTCGCTCGGTGTCCCGGCCGTCGCGCTGCCGGGCATGCACGGCGATCCCGCCTTCACCGCGCTATCCACGCCCGGCCTGCGCCAGCTCGTCGCGCGGATCGGCTCGCGCAATGTTGCGATGACACGCCGGGCGCTGGCCCGCGGCGCCATCGGCCGTCGTGCCGCCGAGCGAGCGCCCGAAGGGTTCTTCGAGGTCGTCCACGAGGGCATGCGCCAGCCCGGCTACCGGACAGCGATGCTCAGCCACATGCAGCTCGCTCTGCGGCTCGGCCGGCCGCGCCCGGAGAACTTCCTCTCCGAGACCGAACTGCGCCAGCTCGCCGTGCCCGTGCTGATGATCTGGGGCGACGAGGACCCCTACGGCAGACCGGAGATCGGTCAACGCGCGTGCGCCCTCATGCCCGACGCGCGGCTCGAGGTCATCCCAGGCCGCCACGCCCCTTTCCTCGACGATCCGGAGCGCTGCGGCGCGTTGATCGCCGATCTCGTTCGCCGAGCCAGCTGACCCCACACCGACCTGGTCCAGCTCGACGTGAATATCGCGATCGCATGGAAGCGGGTGTCTCACGCGTGCTGAGTGGAGCCCTCGTATTCGCCAAAGCCGGGATCCGCGCGTGTCCCGGAGGGAGTTCCCCCGCGCGTCGCCCGCCCGTCATCCCCACCAGCGCCGGGCTGAACCTCCAACCATGACCAACCGCCGCAGAGACCACCGCAGCGCGTAACCCCACCACCGTCACCCCGCGATCGCCTGCCTTACGCTGCGGGGGCGAGCGGCAGGCGCCGACCCAAACGATGTGCACGCTCCGCGCGACATCCGATGACGTCGGACAAGGCGCTGAGGTCGCTGCTTCCAGCGAGCGGCTCCAGGTCAGAGACCGGCTCCGCTGGCGAATATGACCGTCACCGTCTGAGCTACCCGGACGCGCTCATCGAACGGGCCTCCGAGCTGGCTGGTATTGGGGCCGGCGTTCAGATACGGAGTTGAGCAGGGACCGCCTCCGCCGGCTCAGCGGTTGTTCAGCAGACGGTCGCGGCCATCGCATCGTCGCCAGCGCGCGCCGGGCAACTCCGGGCGACGATCGTCAGCTGGCCATTCTGCCCGATGTCGAAGTGGACGGTGGGGCCGCCGGTGGTCAACGCGCCGTCGATCCGCGCCTCGAGCTCGGCCAGGTAATGGCCTGCGCCCAAGCGGTGGCCATGGACACGCAGGCCCCACGTGATCCGGGACAGACCCGCGGGGTGCTGGCCGAGCGCCACACGGCCGAGCAGCGTCAGGTGCTGCGCAGACGGCTTAGGCGTCGCGTACACGAGCAGCACGAGCGCCCGCGGCTTGCGCAGCTGCGCGAGGACGTTGCCTTTGGCGGTGAGCGAGAAGCCGTGCGGGGGAATGGCGGCGGTGTAGAGCGTGAACTTCTCCAGGTAGGAGTCGCCCCAGTACCACGCGCTGGCGTCACCCTGGACGTCCACCGGAGGACCGGACGTGGGTACGGACACGAAGTTGCCGTTGTCGTATCCATCGACCTTGCAGCCTTCGGCGAGGCAGTCGCCCCAGAGAATATAGTTGTCTGCGACCGACACGCTGGTGACGCTGACACCGGCGCCCGGAGCTTGCAGCGGGTACACCGAGTCGAACGGGCCGGGGAAGAGAGAGACCGAGCCGTTGGCCTCGCCCCAGTAGACGTTGGCGTCGTTTGCCGAGGGCGGGTACATCGCCGTGATCGCGCTCGGCGCCGACACGACCGTGGTAGACGCGCCGCCGCTGGTCGGGACGCTCAGGATGCTGTTTGCGGACGAGTAGTAGAGCACTGGTCCGTCGAGTCCCAGGTGCGCGAACGTCGTGCCGGAGACGAGCGTCTGGACCGTGCCGCCGGCGATCGCCATTCTGCGGATTCCGTCCTCGTCGGCCCACTAGAGGAACGACCCGTCGGTCACCAGATCGCGGTTGCCAATGACCGCCGGGGAGGTGGCGAGCACGCCGGCGGCACCACCAGCGAGCGGCACTTGCATGATCTGGGACTCGTTCTGCGACGGATAGTTGGCGACGAAGTAGCCGTAATAGGTGCCCTCTACGTTGGCGTAGGTGATCGCTTCGAAGTCGACCGGCGTCGAAGTCGCTGGTGCCTGATACAGGATTCGCTCCTGGCCGGGCTCGTTGTCCTTCGAGGCGCGGTAGACGTCGGCCTGCGAAATGCCATGGTTTGCTGTCCAGTAGAGGTTGCCGGTGGACTGGATCAGACGGGCAGGCTGTGTGTCGGAGAGCGTGGTGGTTTGGAAGTGGATGAAGTTATCCGGCCAGGGCTCCCCCTGGTTTGGTGTTCCATTCAAGATCAACGCCCAGCCGTATCCCTGCTTGTCGCTGGACCAGTTATCTTGGGATATGACGATGTAGCTGTCGTTCGGTCCGACCTGCTCGACGATCGCGACGTGTCCGTCGGAGTTGATGTGCGGGTCCCCCTGGTTCCACTGCGCTACCGATCCCACGGTCGGGGTTCCGTTGACCGTGACCCCGTGGCTTTCAGCGACGGACGCCCAGTTCGTTGCGTTACCCAGAGCGTAGTTCGGGGTGGGAACGCCGAAGTCCAAAGATTCGACGAAGGCCACGTAGTTGGTGCACTCGACGCCGGTGTTCATGCCCCAATACGAGTTAGACAATTCATTCTGGTAGTTGTGGGTTGTATACGGGGCGACGCTGCAAGCGCTGTAGCCTTCACACAGCGGCCCCGCGGAAACAGAAGATAATGCCGTAGGCGTGTCGATGGCCATCGCTCCGCCGTAGAGCCCTGCCACGAGCGCGATTGCGGTCAACGTCCGTCGGGCACGGCCGCCCGCCAGCTCTCGCGTCGGCACCGCAGCAGTGACGCTGGCCGTGTCTCGCCGAATGGGACGTGGGGTTCGTAGTTGGAGTACGTCTTGTTCGCGGAGCTGTTCGTCGGGGTCCTCGGGGTCGCTGCCGATCGTCAACACAGCCGCGGACCTTGCCAAGCCTCTCGTGAACCTATCCAGCAGCTGCATGTTCTCACGTTTCGTCGTTGGTGTCGACATCGGTCCCTCCTGCCTGAAGCAGGAGGTCGGCCCTCCGAGCCCTCGCGCAGTTCTGGCCGCGCAGTGATCCTCGCCCTGACTGTCTGATTCAGATAATCTGGGCAGATGCGAGAGATGTCGGCCTCCGAGGCCTCAAGGAACTTCTCGGCCCTGCTGGACTGCGCCGAGCAGGGCGAGACGATCGTGGTCACCCGCTCCGGCCAGCGAGTCGCGCTGATCACACCCGCGCCCCGCACGAATGGCGGCGCGCTGCGAGCCGTTCTCAACCGCTGGAAGGCCACCGACGCGCTCGATCAACAGCTCGCCGCGCAGGTCGCCTCAGCTCGCGAAGCGAGCTCCGGCGAGCTGGACACCGACGCGTGGCGCGGCTGATCCTCGACACCGGGGTGCTCGTCGCCGCCGCCCGCGGCCTGCTCAACGAGTCCGAACTCACCGACGATGACGACATCGCGCTACCGGCCATCGCCGTGGCCGAGTACCTCGCCGGCGCGTTGCTCGACGCCGACCCCGCCCGCCAAGCCGCTCAACGCGCCTTCCTCACCGACGTGCTGGCCGTCACACCGATCTGCGACTACGACCGCACAGTCGCCGAACACCACGCCGCCCTACTCGCCCACGTCCAGCAGGGCGGCGAGCCGCGCGGCGCCCACGACCTGCTGATCGCAGCCACCGCCCGAGCGACCGGCCGCACCCTGCTCAGCTCCGACTCCCGCGCCCGCTTTAGAGAGCTACCAGACGTCGCCGCGCGCCTGATCGCCACGTGACGACCCGCGACGAGGAGCCACGGTTGCCCTTCGCCGCCTCGCCCTGAGAAGCGGCAGACGAAGGATCGCAGAGGCAGCATCCAGCGGCACACGATCGCCTCCACTGCTGCCTACGCGCCAGTCGAGCTGCTTCGGTCGCGGATGCTCAGATGCAGCTGGCCGGCTCGGTTGTCACGACAAGCCGCTCGAAGTTGGAGCCGTAGACGACCATCGTGGTTCCGGTGACGGAGCTGTGGACAAGCTCGTGGGTCTGCGAGCAGGTTCTGGTACTCCAGCCATGCAGTTTCTTGCGGAGGCTCGTGAAGCCCCGCGACGCGTAAGCGCCATTGATCGTCAGGCCGGGCACGTTGCTCTCGATCGCGACGACCTGCTGGCGGGAGAGCGTGATGGTCCAGCCTGCGGGTTGCGCTCGGCCTGGGCCGTAGCCGATCGAGAAGCCGGCGCTGAATGTCCGGGTGCAGGCCTCGCACGATGCTGGGGGCGCGCTCGCGCCTCGAAGTAGGTCCACGACTACGTGCTCAGTCTCCCCGAGCCTGATGAGCCCGATCCCCTGGTCAGTGTGGACGGCTGCGTCGGTGCTCTGGCTGGGGAGCATCGCGGCCCACTCAGCGGCCTGCTGCTCTTGACCTCCGGTGCACTCCGAGAACGTCGACTCGAGCCGTTCGTGGTTCCAGGTGCCGTCAATCGAGACGGCTGGCGACCCACCGGGGCAGGAGTGGTCTGGGCCAGGGAAGCTGTAGAGCAGTGCGGGGTTGGCGAGGACTGCGGCGCATATCCGCGCCGCGTGCGGCACCGTCCCCCCTGCCGGGTCGCAGCTCAGCTCGAATCCGAACGATCCCTGCATCGTGCCCACCTCGACGACGCGAACGCCACCCGGTCCACGCGCGTTGCCGGGAAGCTTCGGCAGCGGCGCGACTTGCGAGTCGACGCGCACGGCAACGACGCCGCTGCGCAACTGCTCAGCACTCACATCGAGCTCGCGCAGGCGCAGAACACCCGGGATCGATCCGAACTCGAATGACGTCCATCGCACCTTCTCGCCAGGCCCGGAGTCCGAGCCGCTGTCGCCTGCGCTTGAGCCCGTCGGACGATGGATATCAACCCAATCCACCACGCTGTCGAGCGTACCGGGCACGACGAAGAAATCGTGCAGGTCGACGAGGTGCGGCACGACCGGCCCGCCGGGCGAGTACGCCAGCGCCACGCCTGCGCCAGCCGGCTCGTCAGCTGACGGTTGCGCGCCCGCTGGGAGCGCCACCAATGTCAGGAGGCGCTTGGCTTCGGTGCGGGCGGCTTGGTCGTTATACGCCGACGCGCCCAGCGCGAGACCGGCGAGCGCAGCCACCGCGCCAGCAACGAGCACGCTCAGAACGGCTCCTCGACGAGCTCTGCTCCGCCGCCCAGCGCGGCGGCCTCGGTCATTGGCGCGCATCCCTCACAGGATCATACGATCGGGCTGACAGGCCATCACACCTCGTTGCCAGAGTGTCTCGAGTGCTTGGACGGGCACGGAAGCCGTCCAAGCATCCCTGCTTGCCACGCCGCCACGCTCCTCAACGGCAGCCCGTGCCCGTCGATCAGCGAACTCGAGGGAGATCGCTGGAGATCAGCGGTACGGCTTGGCCGCGCGCCAGACCGACCACGACAGCAGCGCCACGATCACCGGCGGCAGCACCCACCAGGCCGCCGCACCCGTGCCGGCAAGCAGGGCCGTGACCGCTAACGCGATGACCACGCCGGCCGCGATCCGCCAATCGTCGCCGACCACGAACTCCCAGACGAAGCGCGCCAGCGCCACGAGCCTGGTCATGCAGCGAGACGCGCCTGGCCCGACGGCGCAGCCACGGCGCGCCGGCGGAGCAGCACAACCTGGCCCAGCGAGCACGCCAGGATCAACGGAATCACCGCGAGCAGGGCCGCGTCGGAACCCGGCCAGTGCGCCCCAGCCCCTTCGGCTCCCCAGAACATGCCGAACGATGTCAACATCACGCCGACGGCGAACTTCATCTTGTTCTCGGGCACGCGCGCCAGCGGGGCGTGGATCGCGACGCCCGCGAGCGTCACGAGCAGCACCGCCGCCGCGGCGGCGGTGGCGGCGAGACCGACGCGATGCTGGTTGGCGCCGAACGTGAGCACGATGAACACGACCTCGAGCCCCTCGAGGAAAACGCCCTTGAAGCTGATCGCAAACGAGTAAGCGTCAAAGCCGGAGCTGAGATCGCCCGCACGCCGCGCCGCCTCGCGCTCCTGCGCGTAGGCCGCCTGCTCGTCGTGGAGCGCTTTCAGGCCGGACGCGCGCAGGATCGCCTTGCGCAGCCACTGCAGGCCGAAGATCAGCAGCAACCCGCCGACGGCGACCCGCAGCACGTTGATCGGAAGGGTGCTCAGCGCCGGTCCCAGCGCTGCCGTCACGGCCGCCAGCAGCACAATGGCCGCTCCGATCCCCGTCAGCGTCGAGCGCCAGCTGCGGGTGGTGCCGACCGCGAGCACGATCGTCAGCGCCTCGACCGCCTCCACGGTGCACGCGAGGAACACCGAAAGCGCGAGACCGACCTCCGGGCCGGTCATCTGCTGATCGACCGATAGCGCTCTCCGGCCGGCTCCAGCTGCCAGATCTGAGCACCGGGGGCCGGCGCGGGGACCCCCGCCCCGCGCAGTGGCCCAGTGATCGGCCTGAACCATGTGGTGACCGGGATCTCGTCGACGACATGCACGAGCGCCGGCCGCCGATCCTCAGGCAGCGCGCTGCAGGCTCCGGTCAGGTCGCGCGCCTGTAGCCGCTGGTCCGGCCGCAGGGTCACTGCCGCGATCACCACCTCGTTTGCGGCGCCCTCCGGGCGCCCACCATAAACGACGGCCAGGTCCACAGCTGGGAGCGAGCCGAGCGCGTCCCGGATCGGGCCCGTGAAGACGTGCCCCGAGTCTGTGTGGATCACGTCGTTGACGCTGTCGAGGCGCCAGTAGTCGCCGTCGGCATCGCGTCTGAAGAGGTCGCCGGTCTGCACCCAGACATCGCCGCGCGTGAACACCCCCCGCAGCGTGGTCGCACCCGGATGGTAGCTTCCGCGGACGCGCGCGAGCAGCATTCCGGCCTCGCCGGTACCGGCCAGCCGCGCATAGCCGTCGGGGCTCAACGCCAGGCGCCCGTCGTCGAGGTCGTAGGCGGCCAGCGCGACCTCGGCGCTGCCGGGCAGCGGCCGCCCCGCCGATCCGACCTTGGCGCCACTCAGGTTGACGAGGATCACGGCCCCCTCGGTGGCTGCATAGAACTCGAGCACCCTTGCCGGCTTGAAGCGTTGCTGCACGCGCCGCCACAGCCCCCGCGGCATCCCGGAGCCAATGAACAGCCGCACCGAGTGGTGGCGCTCGCCGGGATGCGGTGGCGCCGTCACGAGGTCGTGCAGCATCGTCCACGTATAGGAGGCGATCGTGACGCCGTAGCGGCGCGCTTCATCCCAGAAGGTCGCGGGGTCAAACGACG
Source organism: Solirubrobacteraceae bacterium (assembly GCA_052147535.1). Lineage (GTDB taxonomy): Bacteria > Actinomycetota > Thermoleophilia > Solirubrobacterales > Solirubrobacteraceae > Palsa-465. The sequence goes on from JBKQKK010000260.1 coordinate 8,038, forward strand.
TGGCCATCGCCAGCCGCGACCCGCCGGCGATCGCGCCGCCGACGCTCATCATCAACGCCGACGAGTGATAGAGCGGCGTGACGCTGTACACCGTGTCTGAGGCCGACAGCGCTGCCGAGGAGGCGGTGCCGAACGCCGACATCACCCAGCGGCCGTTCGTAATCCGGTTCACGCGGATACCGGCTCCCTCGCCAGTGAACACGACGAACGCGAGGTCGCGCGCGCAACCGGGATTCGGCTCGTACCAGCGTGGCAGCACGACCCCTTCAACGTCGATCTGCTCCATGTCGCCCGTCAGCGGGACGCCGACATCACGTGGTCCACCGCCGCCCCCGAGGACGAATGCGTGCACCCTACCGAGATCGGTCGCCAGCGGGGCCCGCTCCGGATCGGCGATGATCCGCTGCACTTGGCCGAGCTCGGCTTCGCGTTGGACGTCCCCGTCGGGACGCAGCATGACGGCTACCGCCCCAATGCGGTTGATCGCGATCACGAGCGCCAGCGCGGTCGGCCGCGTGCCCATCAGCACGCCGATGTGCTCGCCTTGACGCACCCCGATCGAGATCAATCCGAGGACGACGTTGTCGATCCGCTGGTTGATGTCAATGGCGCTGTACGCGCGATCCTCAAACACGAAGAAGATGTCCTGCGCTGCCTTACGCCGGCGCTCCTCGACGAGCAGTCCGAGCGAGATTCGCGTGCCCGGCTGAACCTGCTCGAGGCGCATCAGGCGCGGGAGCTGACCGGCTGCCTCGCGGCCGATCTCGCGTATGCTGCCGGCTGTGCGCCGGGCGGTGCGCGCCGCCGAGCGGGCGATCCCGGCGCTCACGCCCCCGGCCAGCTCGAGGCCGTAACCGAGACGCTTGCCGACCTCCGCGCTAGTGGGTTCCATTTCGCCGCGGGCGCTGACGCTCTGGAGCCCGCCCGGCAGCTCGCCGACTCCAGCGCGCCAGCGCGCCCAGCCGGCGACCAGCGGCCATGTCGTGGTGTTCGCGATCGACCCCACCACCAGGCCGAAGTGACCCGCGCGCAGTGCCAGCTCGTAGACCTCGGCGCGCGGAGCCGCCTGCGTGATCGCGCGCACGCCCGCCGCCGGCGCGAGCTGGTCGACGGTTCCGACGACCGACAGGATTGGGCACTCGATGTCGGCCAGCGTGACGATCATGTCCTCGACCACGAAGCCGCCCTCGAGCATGCGGTTGTGCGCCACGAACTGGCTCAGAAAATCGGCCATCGCCGGGCCCGGCCAGGCGACCCAGCCGTCGGCTTCGAGGAAACGCCGCTGGCCCTCGCGCGGGAGCAGCGCTTCGCGGTCGTGCAGCTGCATGATGAACTCAATCCGGCTGCGCATCGACTTGACCGGATCGAGCAGCCGGAAGCCGGTGCGGCTCGCCCACGCGGGCAGCGCCCAATCCCGGAACACCCGCTCCCCCAGCACGCCGGCAGCGCCCGCGGCGATGCCCTTGGGTAGTCCGAACGGCATCGCCACCCGCGTGTCGACCGGGCTTCCGAACGTGATCAGCGAGCTGATGCCGGCATTGCGCCTGTAGGCGGCGGTCTGATAACAGAACATGCCGCCCTGCGAGTAGCCGCCGAGGTTGACGTCCTTGCCGGTTGCTTCACGTACCGCGTCGACCGCCTCGGAGACGGCCAGCACGTGGTCGGTCAGGTTGCGCTCCAAGCCGCCCTCGGCGCGCTCGGGAGCGCCGAAGTCGATTACCCACGCGTCGGCGCCGTGCTCGTTCAGGGTCGTTACGGCGCTCGTCTGCGACGATACGTCGTAGATCTCGGCCGCGAGCATCAGCGGCGGCACCAGCAGCACTGGCGGCGCATCGGCCGGCACCGCGCCCGCGTGATAGCGGCGCAGCCGGAAGATGCGGCGCTCGCTGTGGACCTCATACGGCGAGGGCTCCTCGTCTGTCGCGAGCCCTCCGAACCGTGCCACTTCGAGCGCGTTCTGGGCAGCGGCGCCGAGTCTCGCCACGGGTTTCGTCAAGTTGTTGAGCAGCGGCGCCATCTGTGAGTCTCTACATGATCGTCGAAATCCGTGCTAAGGGCTCCCGCGGAAATTAGTGCCTGAATCGGAAAGGCTTACCAGGGGTTCCGGGTGGCGCTATCGTGGCCATATCTCAAAGCCCGAAGGAGGTCCGGATGCCCAGTCTCGATCTGGAGACGGTCGAGCTACAAGTGGTCGAGCGTGTTGCATGGATCACCTTCAACCGGCCAGACGCGCTCAACGCTTGGACACGCCAATTCGCGCAGGAGCTCAGTGCGGCGCTGGCGCATGCCGAGCGCGTACAAGAGATCCGGTCGATCGTGTTGACCGGCGCCGGCCGCGCGTTCTCATCGGGCGCCGATCTGCGGGCCGGCGGAGAGTTCGACGCCGACGGTAAGCTCGACGTGCTAACGCTGCTGCGCCAGGCGTACAACCCTCTGATTCTCCAGGTCCGCACGCTCGCGAAACCGGTCGTCGCGGCGGTCAACGGGCCTGCGGCTGGGATCGGCTGCTCGCTGGCGCTCGCGGCCGATCTGATCGTCGCCGTCGAGTCCGCTTACTTCCTGCTCGCGTTCGCGAATATCGGCCTTGCGCTCGACGGGGGCCTGTCCTCATTGCTGTCGACTCGCGTCGGGTTGTCCCGCGCTAGCGAGATGGCGCTACTGGCGCAGCGGATCCCGGCGCCGAAGGCGCTCGAGTGGGGGCTCGTGAATCGTGTCGTCCCCGACGGCGAGCTCCCGGCCGTGGCAAGCGAGCTCGCCGGGCAGCTGGCCGCAGGCCCTCCGGCCTCGTATGCCGCGATCAAGCATGCGCTCAACCAGCACGTTTACACGCAACTCGCCGAGAGCCTTGATCTCGAAGCCAGGCTGCAACAGGAACTGATCCACAAGCAGGACTTCGTGGAGGGCGTGTCAGCCTTCCTGCACAAGCGCCCCGCTCAGTTCACGGGACACTAGGAGATCAAACATGGGGGTAGCAAGATGAACCTGGCCAGGATCCTCAGTGACTCAGTCGCCCGAGACAGCGAGCACGTCGCGGTCAAGCTCGACGAGGTCGAGGTCAGCTACGCGGCGCTGGACCGAGCATCCGCGCGGATCGCGGGGATGCTGCGCGACCGCGGGATCAGCCCCGGCGATCGAGTCGCGCTGATGATCCCGAACGTCCCCTATTTCCCGATCTGCTACTTCGGCATCCTCCGTGCCGGCGGCGTGGTGGTGCCGATGAACGTGCTCAACAAGCGGCGCGAGGTGACGTTCTACCTGCGCGACTCCGGCGCCAAGCTGATGTTCGCGTGGCACGGCTTTATGGCCGAAGCATGGCCCGGCGCGGATGTCGCCGAGACCGAGTGCGTGGGGATCACGCCCGGGGAGTTCGAGCAACTGCTGGGCGCTGCACAGCCGCTTCCCGAGGTCGCCGAGTGCGATCCGTCGGACACCGCCGTGATTCTTTACACCTCGGGAACGACGGGAACCCCGAAAGGGGCCGAGCTGACCCACGCGAACCTGCTCGAGAACTGCCAGGTCGTTGCGCGGTTGTTCGGCGTCAACCCTGACACGGTCATTCTCGGGGCCCTGCCGCTATTTCATTCGTTCGGTCAGACATGCGGGCTCAACACCGCGATCGCCAGCGGCGGGACGCTCACGCTGATCCCGCGGTTCGATCCGGAGAAAGTCCTCGAGCTCGTCGAGCGTGACCGCGTGGACGTGTTCGAGGGCGTGCCGACGATGTACAACGCGATCCTGCATCTGCCGGACCGCGAGCGTCACGACACCTCGAAGCTGAGGCTCTGCGTCTCGGGTGGTGCGGCGCTGCCGGTCGAGATACTACGCGGGTTCGAAAAGGCCTTCAGCTGTACGGTCCTGGAGGGCTACGGCCTGTCCGAGACTTCTCCGGTCGCGTCATTCAACCATCCCGACCGCGAGCGTAAGGCCGGCTCGATCGGCACGCCGATCGAGGGTGTCGAGATGATGGTCGTCGACGAGCAGGACAACGAGGTGCGACCGGGCGAGGTCGGCGAGATCGTGATCCGTGGCCACAACGTGATGAAGGGGTATTGGAGGCAACCGGACGCGACCGCGGAGGTGATCAGGGACGGTTGGTTCCACAGCGGCGATATGGCGCGCAAGGACGCTGACGGCTACTACTTCATCGTCGACCGCAAGAAGGACATGATCATCCGCGGTGGGTTCAACGTGTACCCGCGTGAGATCGAGGAGGTCTTCTACGAGCATCCCGCTGTACGTGAGGCGGCGGTGTTCGGGTTGCCGGACGACGAGTACGGCGAGGAGATCGCCGCAGCGGTCACGTTGAAGGCGGGAGCAAGCGTCAGCAGCGACGAGCTACGCGAGTACGTCAAGCAGCAGGTAGCTGCCTACAAGTACCCGCGTCAAGTGTGGCTGCTCGACGAGCTCCCGAAGGGACCGACGGGCAAGATCATCAAGCGTGAGATCAAGCCGCCCCCGTATCGCGTTCCCTGAGTCGACCTCGACCTCCGGCAGAAGTTGGGGGAGCCTCGTCGCTGACGAGGCTCCCCTTTAGCAGACCTGTAAGCCGGATCTTGTCGAGAGCAGTCATCCATCTGAGCGGCCTACCCGGACCTTGGCGGGCAACCTACAAACGGTCCTGCTCGGCCTTGCATCAGGTGGGGTTTACCTGGCCGCCGCGTCACCGCGACGCCGGTGCGCTCTTACCGCACCATTTCACCCTTACCGGTCTGGAGCTCTGCAGCGGCCCCAGACTTAGGCGGTGTCTTTTCTGTGGCACTTTCCCGCGGGTTTCCCCGGGTCGGCGTTACCGACCACCTCGCCCTGCGATGTCCGGACTTTCCTCGAAGGCGTGACCTCCGCGACTGCTCAGCCTGCACCCCAAAGGATAGCGCCGGCATAGGAGATCGTTACGAGATGGTCCGCATCAGCCCGACGACCTTCCCGAGCACACGGACCTCGCGGCTGTTGATCGGCTCCATCTCGTCGTTCTCGGGTTGCAGCCGGATGTGATCCGCTTCGTGGTAAAAGCGCTTCACGGTCGCTTCGTCCCCGACCAGCGCGACGACGATATCGCCGTCGTCCGCGGTCTCCTGTGGACGCACCACCACCAGATCGCCGTGAAGGATGCCGGCGTTTTTCATCGACTCGCCGCGCACCCGCAGCAGATACTCGCCCTGCTCGCCGCCGGCGCATGCCGGCGTCGCGACGTAGTCCTCGATGTTCTCCTCGGCCAGCATCGGCTGCCCGGCGGCGACGTGCCCGACGAGCGGCAAGCCTGGTCGCACGAAGCTCCGCACCCCCGCGGCGGCGCGGTCAAGCAGTTCGATCGCCCGCGGCTTAGTCGGATCGCGCCGCAGCAGACCGATCTTCTCGAGATTGGCCAGATGCGCATGCACTGTCGAGGACGACGCGAGGCCAACCGCCTTACCGATGTCCCGCACCGTCGGCGGGTATCCGTTCAGCGCCGAGTAGCGCTTGATGAAGTCGAAGATCTCCTGCTGTCGCTTGGTCAGACCCATCCGTCTGCTCCTTGCTCGACGCGGTCGCGGGTCGCACGGGCGAACATGCGTTCGGCAATTTAGCGCGTCTCGCGCATGGGCACAACGCAGCTATACTGGCCGCCCCCAGCGCCCGTGGCGGAATTGGTAGACGCGCAAGGTTGAGGGCCTTGTGGACTGAATGGTCCGTGGAGGTTCGAGTCCTCTCGGGCGCACTGGGAAAGGCCCGGAATAGCGGAGCGCATAGCCTTACGCATGACCGCCGTGATCACGCTGCACCTCGGCGACGTAACCAAGGACACGAGCGCCGACGCGATCGTCAACGCCGCAAACTCCGGTCTGCTGGGAGGCGGCGGCGTCGATGGTGCGATCCATCGTGCCGCCGGCCCGAGCCTCCTCGCCGAGTGCCGGCAGCTCGGTGGCTGCCAGACCGGCGAAGCGAAGATCACTGGCGCCGGAGGGCTGGCGGCTAAGCACGTGATCCACGCGGTCGGCCCGATCTGGGGCGGAGGGCGCGAGCGTGAGGCCGAGCTGCTCGCCTCCTGCTATCGACGCGCGATCGAGTTGGCAGCCGCCAACGATTGCGCGATTGTCGCGTTTCCGGCGATCTCGACCGGTGTGTACGGCTATCCGCTCGCGGACGCCGCACAGGTGGCGTTGACAACGACGCGGGACGCGCTCGGTTCGCACCCGCTGATCCGGGAGGCGCGCTTCTGGCTGTTCGATCGCCACGCGTTTGAGGTCTTCTCGCAGGCTCTGCAGCGACTGGAGGCGCGATCAGACTAGGCGGTCGTCAGGCCTCAATCCAACCGGTGTTGCTGGGTCAGGCGGCCGGGCCGGAGGGATCAAGCGCAAGCAGCAGTTCGCGAATCGCGCCCGGGTAACGGTGGGAGACGCCGCCGTGACGCCCCTCGAACAGCTCGAGCGTGTGCGCGATCCCCAACTGCTCCAGCTCGCGCGCGAACGCCTGGGCGCTTAGATCCAGGTATGCCTCGTCGCTGCGCCCGGCGTCGAGGTAGATCCTGCGCATGCTCGCCAGCGCGTCCGCGTGACCCACGGCCATCCGCACCGGGTCAAGCGCGAGCCACTGCTCCCACACGTGATCGACCAGCCTGCCGGTCTGCAGATCGAACGGGATCAGCGCCGCGCCCGGGGTGGCGGGATCGGGCGAGTAGGCGGCCGCGTACGCGTACAGCTCGAGCGGCCTGCCGAAGCGCTGGAAGTCGAACTGCTTGCGCTGCGCCAAACGTGCGAAGAAGACTTCGTAGGAGCCCTCGAAATGATCACGCAGCGTTCGCGCGACGGTGCGGAATTCGGGCAGGTAGCAGCACTCGAACAGGGCGTCACCGGCGTGCGAGGCGAGCGCGCCGAACACGTCAGGGCGCAGCATCGGCACGACCATCGCCCCGTAGCCGCCTGAGGATTTGCCGGCTATCCCGCGATGCGCTCGGTGCGCGGCGGTCGGATAGCGGGCATCGACAAACGGTACGATCTCGTCGCACAGGTAGTCCATGTAGCGCCCGGTGCTGGTCGAGTTCAGGAACTGTGAGCCGCCGAGCGAGGTCCACGCATCGACGAACGTCACGATCCCGTCCGGACAGTTACCGGCAGTGAACATCGCGTCGACGCGCTCGATCACGCTCGGCTCCAGCGGATCGTGCGCCAGCAACATGTCGAGCTGCCCGGTGAACCCCTGGATCACGTACACAGAGGCGAGGTCAGCCGAGCTGCGTTGCGCAGCACCGGGCGAGCTGTATACGTAAAGCGGGCGGCGGGCCGGGTCTCCGAGCGGGTTGCCGGCGAGCATCTCCGACTCGACCACGAGCGTGTCAAGCCTGCCGGTCAGCGGGCGCTGCCAGGGCGCCCCCGCCGGCGGGCCGACTTCCCTGATTGCCATGTGCGTCACGGTACATGAGCGCACGGATATAGTGGATCCGGGGAGCATTTGGAGAGAGTGGCCGGCTTGGTCGAGCTCCCGGGAGCAGTGAACAGAGGGTGAACAGCGTGGAACAGCACAGCAGCTCCAACGGGGCCGCCACGGATATAGACGCGCTCGAGACGAGCGAGTGGATCGAAGCGATCGACGAGGTCGTCGCCCACGACGGCCCGCAGCGCGCGCGCAGCCTGCTTACGCGCGTGATCGAGCGTGCGCAGCACGCGGGCACGGGGCCGATCGCCACGCTGAACACGCCGTATGTGAACACGATCCCGGCCGATCGCGAAGCGCCGCTGCCCGGCGACTCGGCTTTGCAGCGGCGGATCCGCTCGATCGTCCGCTGGAACGCGATGGCGATGGTCTTGCGCGCAAACAAGAAGACCTCCGAGCTCGGTGGGCATATCGCCAGCTACCAGTCGCTCACCGCGCTTTACGAGGTCGGCTACAACCACTTCTGGCACGCGCCGTCGGCCGACCACGGCGGTGACCTCGTCTATTTCCAGGGGCACTCCTCGCCCGGTAACTACGCGCGGGCGTTCCTCGAGGGACGGCTGACCCAGCAGCAGCTCGACAACTTCCGCCGGGAGGTTGGCGGCAACGGGCTCTCGTCGTATCCGCACCCGTGGCTGATGCCGGACTTCTGGCAGTTCCCGACGGTGTCGCTGGGGATCGGGCCGATCACCTCGCTCTACCAGGCGCGGTTCATGAAGTACCTGCAGGCGCGCGGAATCGCGCAGACCGAAGGGCGCAAGGTGTGGGCGTTCGCGGGCGACGGCGAGATGGACGAGCCCGAGTCGATGGGCGCGATCGGGCTCGCCGGCCGCGAACAGCTCGACAATCTGATCTGGGTGGTGAACTGCAACCTGCAGCGCCTCGACGGCCCGGTGCGCGGGAACAGCTTGATCATTCAGGAGCTCGAGGGTGACTTCCGCGGAGCTGGCTGGAACGTGATCAAGGTGATCTGGGGCAGGCACTGGGACCCGCTGCTGGCGGCGGACACCGACGGCCGGCTGGTGGCGGTGATGGAGTCGTGCGTCGACGGCGACTACCAGACGTTCAAGTCGCGCGATGGCGCATATGTCCGCGAGCACTTCTTCGGGCGTGATCCGGTGCTGGCGCAGCGCGTCGCGAACATGACCGACGAGGACATCTGGCGCCTAAACCGCGGCGGCCTCGATAAGCACAAGGTCTACGCCGCCTTCCATGAGGCGGTGCAGCACACTGGCCAGCCGACCGTGATCCTCGCCAAGACGATCAAGGGCTACGGGATGGGCCTCTCCGGCGAGGGTCAGATGATGACCCACCAGGCCAAGAAGATGACCGAGGATGCGCTGCTGCTGTTCCGCGACCGCTTCGACCTGCCGCTGACCGACGAGCAGGTACGCGCCCTCGAGTACTACAAGCCGCCCGAGGACTCACCGGAGATGCAGTACATACTTGAGCGCCGCGCCGCGCTCGGCGGTTCGCTGCCTGCACGCCAGCGCACCGCGCAGCCGCTCGAGATCCCCGGCTTGGAGGCGTTCGCGCCGCAAATCGAAGGCACCGGCGAGCGCGAGATCTCGACCACGATGGCGTTCGTGCGGATCCTCGCGGCGCTCCTGCGCGACAAGCGGATCGCCCGGCGGATCGTGCCGATCGTCCCCGACGAGTCGCGCACGTTCGGGATGGAGGGCATGTTTCGCCAGCTCGGGATCTACGCACCGTCGGGCCAGCGTTACAACCCGGAGGATTCCGAGAAGCTGATGTTCTACCGCGAGGATGCGCACGGCCAGATGCTCGAGGAGGGGATCACCGAAGCCGGGTCGATGTCGTCGTTCATCGCCGCCGGCACCTCCTACAGCACCCACGCGACGCCGATGATCCCGTTCTACATCTACTACTCGATGTTCGGCTATCAGCGGGTCGGCGACCTCATCTGGGCCGCGGGCGACAGCCGCACGCGAGGCTTCATGCTCGGCGGAACCTCGGGGCGCACGACGCTCAATGGCGAGGGGCTCCAGCACCAGGACGGGCATAGCCACGTGCTTTTCTCGGTGGTGCCGAACTGCCGCGCATACGACCCGACGTTCGCCTACGAGGTTGCGACGATCATCCAGGATGGCCTGCGCGCGATGCTCGTCGACCAGGAGGACGTCTTCTACTACCTGACGCTGCTCAACGAGAACTACTCGCATCCGGGAATGCCAGAGGGCTCACGCGAGGGAATCCTGCGCGGGATGTACCTGCTGAGCGAACGACTGCAGCGCTCGCGCAAGCCGCGCGTGCAGTTGCTCGGATCGGGCGCGATCCTGCGCGAGGTGATGGCGGCAGCTGAGCTGCTGGCGGACGATTGGGGCGTCTCCTCAGACGTCTGGAGCGTCACCTCGTTCACCGAGCTGCGGCGCGACGGGATCGAAGTGGAGCGCTGGAACATGCTGCACCCGCTGGCCGAGCCGAGGCGAGCGTTCGTGACCGAGTGCCTGGATGGTGATCGCGGTCCGGTGATCGCCTCGACTGATTACATCCGTGCGTTCGCCGACCAGATCCGCCAGTGGGTTCCCGGTAGCTACCGCGTGCTTGGCACGGACGGCTACGGGCGCAGCGATTACCGCGCCGCTCTGCGCCGCTTCTTCGAAGTGGACCGCCACTATGTGGCGGTAGCCGCTCTCAGATCGCTGGCCGAACTCGGCGACGTTGCGCCCGAGAAGGCCCAGGAGGCGATCGACCGCTACCAGATCGACGCCGGCGCGCCGATCCCGACGGCACGATGACCGCGACCCTGATCCCGGTCACCGTGCCGGACATCGGCGACTTCACGGGCGTGCCGGTGATCGAGATCCTCGTGTCCGTCGGCGACGAGATCGCCGTCGATGACCCGCTGGTGACGCTCGAGAGCGACAAGGCGTCGATGGACGTGCCATCGCCCGCAGCGGGCACGGTCGCCGAAATCCACGTCAAGCTCGGAGACCCCGTCTCGCAAGGGAACCTGCTGCTGAGCCTGTCGCCGCCGGGCGGTGCCGCCGCGCTGGAGCCTCCCGGCGGGGCGCCCGTCCCTGCGGCTGGGACGCCCGCCCCTGCGGCTGGGACGCCCGGCGCGCCCGCAGGCGCGCCCGAGCCGCTCACGCCGGTCAGCGCTCCGGCGCCGGCGCAGTCCGCCAACGGCCACGGCCAAGGTGCCGTCTACGCGAGCCCATCGGTGCGGCGGATCGCGCGCGAGCTCGGCGTGCCGCTGGCTGGGATCAACGGCAGCGGGCGCAAGGGTCGCATCACCGTGCAGGACGTTCAGAGCGCCGCCACCAGGCGACCGGCCGTGCTCACGCCCGCTGCGGCTGCGAGCGGAGAGCTGTCGTTGGCCGCTTGGCCGAGCGTCGACTTCGAGCTTTACGGGCCAGTGGAGCGCGTGCCTCGCACGCGGATCCAGCGGATCTCGGCGCCGGCGCTCGCCCGCAACTGGGTGATGATCCCGCATGTCACCCACAACGACGAGGCGGACATCACCGAGCTCGAGGCGTGGCGCAAGCAGCTCAACAAGGAGCACGCGCGCGACGAGCTGAAGTTCACGATGCTCGCCTTCCTGATCGCGGCATGCGTTGCGACGCTGAAGGAGTTCCCGGGATTCAACGCCGCGCTCGACGGCGATGACCTGGTCCTGCGCCGCTACTACAACGTCGGTTTTGCGGCCGATACGCCCAATGGCCTGGTGGTGCCCGTGATCAAGGCAGCGGATCGCAAGGGCTTGGCGGAGATCGCGCAGGATCTGGCCGCTCTCTCGAGCAAGGCACGCCAGGGGAAGCTTGGTCCCTCCGAGATGGCGGGCGGCACGTTTACGATCTCCTCGCTCGGGGGCATCGGCGGCACCTCTTTCACACCGATCATCAACGCGCCCGAAGTTGCAATCCTGGGTGTTACGCGGTCCACGATCAAGCCGGTCTGGAGCGGCTCTGCGTTCGAGCCCCGGCTGATGCTGCCGCTCTCGCTGTCCTACGATCACCGGGTGATCGACGGCGCCGCGGCTGCAAGGTTCGTCGCGCACCTTGCCAACGTGATCGGAGATCTACGGCGGGTGTTGCTGTGAGCCCCGAGACGACCGCGCAACTGGTCGTGATCGGCGCCGGACCGGGCGGTTACACGGCCGCGTTCCGAGCCGCCGATCTCGGCGTCAAGACGGTCCTGGTCGAGCGCTATCCGACGCTTGGCGGGGTCTGCCTGAACGTCGGCTGCATTCCTTCCAAGGCGCTGCTGCACGCAGCCCGCGTGATCGCCGAGGCGGAGGAGATGTCGGCACACGGGATCGCGTTCGACAAGCCATCGATCGACCTTCCGGCGCTAATCGCCTGGAAGACGGACGTCGTCGGCAAGCTCACCGGCGGCCTCGCCGGGCTCGCGCGCCAGCGCAAGGTCGAGGTGATCACGGGCGAAGCGAGGTTCAGCGGTCCGAAGTCGCTGACGGTCGGCGAGCGGACGATCAGCTTCGAGGCCTGCGTGATCGCCGCCGGCTCGCGCGCGGTGACGCTCGGCGTGATGCCGGATGACCCGAGGGTGATCGATTCGACCGCGGCGCTGTCGCCGAGAGACATCCCGAATCGGCTGCTCGTCGTTGGCGGTGGCGTGATCGGCCTGGAGATGGCCACCGTCTATGACGCGCTCGGTTCGCGCGTGACCGTCGTGGAGATGCTCGACCAGCTGATTCCCGGCTGTGACCCGGACCTCGTGAAGCCGCTGCACAAGCGGATCGCCGGCCGCTACGAAGCGATCCTGCTCGGTACCTCGGTGGCCGCCGTGAGCGCCTCGAAAGAGGGTCTGACGGTCGAGCTCTCGAGCGGCGCCACGGAGACGTTTGACCAGATCCTCGTTTCGGTCGGGCGCAAACCCAATGCCGATCGGATCGACGTCGGCGCGGCCGGCGTGCAGGTCGACGAGCGGGGGTTCATCCCGGTCGACCGGCAGCAGCGCACGAACGCACCGGGGATCTACGCGATCGGCGATATTGTCGGGCCGCCGATGCTGGCCCACAAGGCGACGCACGAGGGCAAAGTCGCCGCCGAAGTGGTTGCTGGCGTGCCCGGCGCTGAGTTCGACGCCCACGCGATCCCGTCGGTCGCCTACACCGATCCGGAAATCGCCTGGATGGGCCTGACCGAGACCGAAGCGCGAGCCGGGGGGATCGCCTTTGAGAAGGCGTCGTTCCCATGGGCGGCGTCCGGACGCGCGCTGTCGTTGGGGCGCTCCGAAGGACTCACGAAGCTGCTGTTCGAGCCCGGTACCGGACGCCTGCTCGGGGCTGGGATCGTCGGCTCAAACGCCGGCGATCTGATCGCCGAGACCGTGCACGCACTTGAGGTCGGCTCCGACGCCGCGGACATCGGCCTGACCGTCCACCCGCACCCCACGCTCTCGGAGACCGTCGCGTTCGCGGCCGAGATGGCCGCCGGCACGATCACCGATCTGATGCCGCCCCGCAAGAGGTAGCGCCGTTATCGGCTCTAGCAAGGGTTCGGAGCACAAATCTGAGTTCACCCTTGCCGCTTAGATTAGGGCTTGATCGCGAGCCATCGCGACCAGTCACCAGCGAACCGCGAACTGACGCTGATCGCGGCCAAGACCCCGCGACACCGCCTCGCTTGCGACCAGCGGTAAGGCTGCCCATCCGTGGTCACTCCATTGGAGCCGCACCCAGCGGCTTTGATCGGTCTGCGCCGTCGCGCTGCGAGCGCCAGGCTCACCCCGGGCGCCGGGCTCAGTCCGTGCGCCAGGCTTGACCGGCGTGCCGCCGACGGCGGCGCAGGCTGAGCGCCGCGACCAGAATCACCAGAGCCCAGACAGCCACTGAGAGCCATGGCCTGTCGAACGAGGGTTCGCGCGCAAGCGCACGCGCGTGCGCGTGCGTCGGCCCGGCGGGGGGCGCCGGCATCGGGAACTCCTCGGCGGCCAGCACATCGCGCGGCTCGACGGTCCCGGTCAGGTCATCAGGCAGCGCGAGCGGGCCGCGGTGCAGGATCGGATCCGGCGCCGGAACCGCGTACATCTCAGCCGCCAGCACGTCATGAGGGGGCTCGCCGTGCAGCGCGTGCAGCTGCGGGTCGACGGCGGGCACCGCGAACATCTCGGCGGCCAGGACGTCGTGCGGTCGATCTTTCTCGGGTTCGCTGTGGTCTTCCATAGCGATCAATCTAGCCGAGCATGTGGTCGTTCCAGGACCATCGCGGTGAGCGCTCATCGTCGCCTTTCGCTCGCCCCCCCGTAGCGGGTGGCGGCAGAAGTATTCCACACCGACGCGCGGCCATTTGGGCGTTCACAGCCGGCTGCGCGCGGGCGTCGCACCCCCGGCTGATAATCTCAGTCGACTGGACTTAGATCCGTTGGCGGTCCCGCAGGCCGCCCTGCTATCCTTTGCTTATCCGAAATAAGCAACTGCTGAAAGTGAAGTACATATGAGTCGCCTCCTTCTAGTTCCGCTCGACGACGTCGTCGTCTTCCCGGGCATGTCGCTCACGCTCGCCGTGGACGCCGGGAAGGACGAGACCACGGTCCTTCTGGTCCCACGCCACGACAAGGAGTTCGCCGCGGTCGGGACCGTCGCGGAGATATCCGATCACGTTCGCCTTCCCGGCGGCGCGCGAGCGGTCGCCCTCAGCGGCCTGCACCGCGGTGTCGCCGGTGCGGCCCTGACGATGCCCGACGGGCGCCTGTTCGTCGAAGTGGACGAGCGTCCAGACCCGATCGTCCCAGCGGGCGGACCGACGCGCGAGCTCGAGCGCGAGTACCGCGCGGTCGTCGAGGAAATCCTGTCGCTGCGCGGCGACGACGGCCGCGTCGCAGCGTTCGTCCGCAGCATCACCGAGCCCGGCGCGCTAGCCGACACCTCGGGCTACTCCCCCGACCTCACATATGCGCAGAAGGTCAAGCTGTTGCAGGCCGTTGACGTGACCGAACGGCTCGAGCTCGCGCTCGCCATGCAGCGCGAGCGTCTGGCCGAGATGCAGGTCCGCAAGCGGATCCGCGACGACGTCGAGTCCGGTGCGGAGAAGCAGCAACGCGAGTACTTCCTGCGCAAGCAGATGGAGTCGATCCGCAAGGAGCTCGGCGAGGATGAGGCCTCCGTGGTCGAGGAGTATCGCGCCAAGATCGAGGCGGCCGGCATGCCTGACCTGGTCCGCGAGCAGGCCGAGAAGGAACTTGGTCGGCTCGAGCGACTCGGAGAACAGACGGCCGAGTCGAGCGTGATCCGCACGTACCTCGACTGGTTGATCGCCGTACCGTGGAGCCAACGCTCCGAGGAGCGCCTGGACCCCGGTCACGCGCGTGAGGTGCTCGACGCCGACCACGCCGGGCTCGAGGACGTCAAGGACCGGATCGTCGAGTACATCGCGGTCAAGAAGCTCCGTCAGGAGCGCGGTATCACCGACGACAAGCGCTCGGGCGCGATCCTCACGCTGATTGGGCCGCCCGGCACCGGCAAGACCTCGATCGGCGAGTCGATCGCCCGCGCGACCGGCCGCGAGTTCGTCCGCATGTCACTCGGCGGCGTGCGCGACGAGGCCGAGATTCGCGGTCACCGCCGCACCTACATCGGCGCCCTCCCCGGACGGCTGGTGCGAGCGCTGCGTGATGCCGGCACGATGAACCCTGTGATCATGCTCGACGAAGTCGACAAGGTGGGCGCCGACTGGCGCGGGGACCCGAGCTCGGCCCTGCTCGAGGTGCTGGATCCAGCGCAGAACCACAGCTTCCGTGACCACTATCTCGACGTTGAGCTCGACCTCAGCGGCGTGCTGTTCATCGCCACCGCGAACGTTGCCGACGGCATCCCGGGGCCGCTGATCGACCGCATGGAGGTGATCCGGTTCGATGGTTACACCACCTCGGAGAAGGTCGCGATCGCACGTGGCTACCTGTGGCCGCGCCAGCTCGAGCGCAACGGGCTGCGTGCTGATGAGGTCGAGATCTCCGATGATCAGCTGCTCACGATCGCGACCGAGTACACGCGCGAGGCGGGCGTCCGGCAGCTCGAACGAGAGATCGGCACGCTGCTGCGCAAGACGGCGACGAGGATCGCCTCGGGCTCGGCCCAGGCGCCAGTCAAGCTCGAGCTCGATGCCGTCCGCGACGCGCTCGGACGCCAGAAGTTCTTCCAGGAGTCGGCGATCCGCACCGCCGTGCCGGGAGTGGCGACCGGCCTCGCCGTAACCGGAGCAGGCGGCGATGTGCTGTTCATCGAGGCCACCGCGATGCGTGGGAAGCCCGGCCTGACCCTGACCGGACAGCTCGGCGATGTGATGAAGGAGTCCGCCCAGATCGCGCTGTCCTACGTGCGCGGTCACGCCGATGACCTCGGGATCGAACCTTCGACGTTCGACGAGCGCTCCTTCCATGTGCACGTCCCGGCAGGTGCGATTCCGAAGGACGGACCGAGCGCGGGCGTGACGATGGTCACCGCGCTGGCGTCACTGCTCAGCGGGCGGGCGGTCCGCCACACGGTCGGCATGACCGGCGAAGTCACCCTCCAAGGCCGTGTGCTGCCGATCGGCGGCGTCAAGCAGAAGGTGCTCGCCGCGCACGCGGCGGGCCTGACCGAAGTCGTGCTACCGGAGCGCAACCGTGGTGACCTCGACGACGTCCCGCAGGAGGTCCAGGACGCGATGAAGTTCCAGCTCGCGATGACCGTCGACGAGGTACTGGCAGCGGCGCTCGAGCCGGCCTCGGTGCCGGCCGTGGCGTGAACGACGCCGAGCTTGGTTGCAACCGGCGCCTGGGTCCGAAGACCCGGGCGCCGGCGCCCTCAGATCAGAAGGTCGCGTAGCCGGTGCGGCTGATGGAGAACCCCTGGCCGGCGGCGTCGAAGCAGGTCACGCCGAAGTAGCGGACCTGGCAGGTGACGGAGCCGACCTGGTCGTCGGTTGCGTTCTGGACGATGGTGCCGCCGGGATCGAGCGCGCTGTCGCCGGCGCAAACGAAATGCGCCGGGCCTGACGGACCCACGGCGAGCCCTTGCCCCCAGGCGAGCTGGCAGCTAGACGGCTTCCGCGATGCCGTCCAGGCGCGCGTCGCGATGTCGCAGCGAACGTAGCCGCCGCTCAGCTCGCAGCCGACGTTGCCGTCAGAGGTCTGGAAAGCCCCGAGGTGCACGACGCTGCCTGATGGCAGGTGGGCGCCGGCCGGGACGGACGGGTTGACGGTGACGGTGACGGTGTGGTTGACGGTCACCGTCGAGGCCTGGGGTGAGGGAGCCCCGGTTGTCGTAGTGACCGTGACAGTGACCGATTTCCCCGATGAGGTCGGCGAGCCCGAAGACGCGGAAGCGCTTGAGGGCTTCGAGGACACAGAGGACTTCGAGTGCGTCGTCTGGCTATTGCTGGTCGCGCCCGTCGCGCCCGTCGCGCCCGTCGCGCCCGTCGTACCGGACAGCGTCGGCACCGTCAGGGTCGGGGCGAAATTGGCGGTCGGCGCCGTCGGCGCCGTCGTCGACGAGATCACGGTCGCCGTGCCGCAACCGCCGGCGAGAATGCCGGCGCACCCACCGGCGGCCAGGATCCCGAGCCATTTACGCACTGCCAGTAGCGTAGTACCTCACTCGTGGAGTAGGTTGCTTTGCATGACGACGATCACCGCAAGCGAAGAACAGCAGGTCCTAGGCGCAGTCCCGAAGCAGCTCTACATCGCCGGCAAGTGGCGCGACGGCGCCGCCGGCACGCTTTCGGTGGAGGATCCCTCAACCGGCGACCCGCTCGCTGAGATCGCCGATGGGACTGTGGACGACGCCCGAGCCGCGCTGAACGCCGCCGTCGACGCCGCACCGAGCTGGGCTGCGCACCCGCCGCGCGAGCGGGGCGAGATTCTGCGGCGCGCGTTCGAGGCGATCATCGAGCGGGCCGACGAGCTCGCCCTGCTGATGACGCTCGAGATGGGCAAGCCGCTGCACGAATCCAAAGGCGAGGTTCTCTACGGCGCCGAGTTCTTCCGGTGGTTTGCTGAGGAGGCCGTACGGATCGATGGCCGCTACGCCGTTTCGGGCAACGGCCAGGGACGCGTACTAACGATGCGCCAGCCGGTCGGGCCATGCCTGCTGATCACGCCCTGGAACTTCCCGCTGGCGATGGGTACGCGCAAGATCGGCCCGGCGGTCGCGGCAGGCTGCACGATGGTCGTCAAGCCCGCCAAGCAGACGCCGCTGTCGATGCTGGCGCTCACGCAGATCCTCGAGCAGGCCGGGTTGCCGGCAGGAGTGCTCAACCTCCTCACCACGAACTCGTCGGGCTCCGTGATGCCGACGCTGATCGCGGACAAGCGGCTGCGCAAGCTTTCGTTCACCGGCTCGACGGAGGTCGGCCGCGACCTGATGGCGCAGGCGTCGGGAACGCTGCTGCGGCTGTCGATGGAGCTCGGCGGCAACGCGCCGTTTGTCGTGTTCGAGGACGCCGACCTCGACGCGGCCGTGCAGGGCGCTGTCGTGGCGAAGATGCGCAACATGGGTGAGGCCTGCACCGCGGCCAACCGGCTGTACGTGGCCGACAGCCTCGCCGAGGAGTTCGCACAGCGGCTCGCCGCTCGGATCGGCTCGATGAAAGTCGGGCGTGGCACCGAGGAGGGCGTCGAGGTCGGGCCGCTGATCGACGACACGCAGCGGGCAAAGGTGGCGGATTTGGTCGACGACGCGATCAGCCGCGGCGCACGTGCGCTCGTCGGCGGCCATCCTCGTAGCGGCGCCGGCTACTTCTACGAGCCGACAGTGCTGACCGGTGTGGCTGCCGGCAGCCAGCTCGTACGCGAAGAGATCTTCGGGCCGGTGGCCCCGGTGATCACGTTCGGCGACGAGAGCGAGGCGATCGCAGCGGCGAACGACACCGAGTACGGTCTCGTCGCCTACGTGTACACGCGCGACCTGAAGCGCGCGATCCGCGTGATCGAGCGCATCGACACGGGCATGGTCGGACTCAACCAGGGAATGGTCTCCAACGCTGCGGCGCCGTTCGGGGGCGTCAAGCAGTCCGGGTTCGGGCGTGAGGGCGGCGCCGAAGGGATCGGCGAGTACCTCGCGACGAAGTACGTGGCGATCAACATGGATTAGTGGGCCATCCTGCAATTTCCGGTACTTACAGGCTGACCCACTAGCGCCAACGAGCGACACCCCGGGGCAGGGCGTGCGACAGTTCTCAGCACCGCACCTCGCCGCGCTGGCCGTGATGGTGATCGCAATCGCCGGCAGCGTCTACGCGGCGCGCCGGCACCCAGGCGCGTGGACGGCAACGCTCGCACGCGTCCTGGCGCTGCTGATCCTCGCCGGCTGGGCCGGCGAGTATGTTCATGACGCGCTCAACGGGACCTGGTCGATCCGCTTCACGTTGCCTTTGCAACTGACCGACGTGATCTCGCTGACGGCGGTCCTGGCGCTGTTGACGCGTCGCGCATGGCTGGTGGAGCTCGCCTACTACTGGGCGTTCACAGCGTCCCTGCAGGCAACCCTGACACCGGATCTGCACACGTCGTTCCCTCACACCCTGTACTTCACATACTTCATGTACCACGTCGGTGCGATCGTCGCAGCGGCGTTCCTCGTGTTCGGTCTCGAGATCTACCCGCGCGGTAGCGCCGTGTGGATGGCGTTCTGGGCCACCATCGCGTGGGCTGCCGTGGCCGGCCTCGCCGATGCGATTACCGGCGGTAACTACATGTACCTCGCCTGGAAGCCTTCGCACGCATCGCTGCTGAGCGTGCTCGGACCGTGGCCATGGTACATCGCCGGTGGAGTCGCGATCGGATTGATGATGATGCTGATCGTCGAGGCGATCACCAACCGGATAGTCTCGCTCACACGATGAGCGACGGACGCTTACGGATCGAGATCGCTGAGCATGTGGCAGTTGTCACCCTGACCAGGGCGGACAAGCACAACGCGCTCGACCTCGCGATGTTCGATGCGATCATCGCCGCCGCGCAGCGGCTGCGCTCCGAGCCGGGCGTACGCGCCGTTGTGCTGCACGGCGAGGGCCCCAGCTTCTGTTCCGGTCTCGACGTCGCGGCCGTGATGTCGTCGAAACCCAACCTCGCGGAAGTGATCGCACCGCTGCACGACGACGTGCCGAACTACTTCCAGCGCGCCGCGTACGGCTGGATCGGCGTCCCCGTGCCAGTGATCGCGGCGATTCACGGACACTGCCTTGGCGGCGGCCTCCAGATCGCCCTCGGAGCGGACATCCGGTTCGCGACCGCCGACGCGAAGCTGTCGGTCATGGAGGTCAAGCTCGGACTGATCCCCGACATGTCGATCACGCGCACGCTGCCGCGCCTGGTCGGGATCGACGTCGCCAAGGAGCTGACCTATACGGGCCGCGTGTTCAGCGGCGAGGAGGCCGCGCGCCTGGGCGTCGTCACGCGCGTCTGCGCTGACCCGCTCGCCGACGCGCGGGCGCTCGCCGCCGAGATCGCCACGAGGTCTCCCGACGCAGTCCGCGGCGCGAAACGGTTGCTCGACGAGTCCTGGACCGGCTCCGCTGGACAGACGCTCCGCCTGGAGGCATCGATCCAGCTCGGGCTGTTCGGCTCACCGAACCAGCTCGCGGCGCTAACGGCGGGGCTCACGCGGCAGCCGGCCGAGTTCAGCGACCCGCGCTGAGGGCTCCTGCGGCACCGCGGCTATACTCGCTCCGGCCGCAGCTGGGCTGAGATGTAGCGCTGCCCATCGTCGCGCCCACTCACTGCGGGGTGGAGTAATCGGCAACTCGCCAGGTTCTGGCCCTGGAATTCAAGGTTCGAGTCCTTGCCCCGCAGCTTCTCTGAGATGGCCGTCAATCGTGCGCTAACTTGGAAGCCATGCGCGCGCTCCGGATCCCGTTCGCGGGCCTAAGGGCCCTGCTCACAGCGACCGTTTCGGAGCTCAGAGCGGTCGACCGTCTGGTCCGCACGCTCCCAAATCAGCTCGAGCGTGGCCTCACGATCGGCGAGGAGATCGCCGCGCTCAGCCGGCAGATGCTCGAGATCGCAGAGCGACTCGACGAGCGCGGCTACACTATCACGCAGCTCGGAGAGAGACTCGACCTCCGCGCTCTGCAGCTGCTCGAGATGGGTCAGGACATGCACGACCTGGGTACCCGGATCGACGCCACCGGTACCGACATCGCCGACCGCGCCGGCCACGTCGTGGCGACCGCGGGCGAGCTGATCACGATCCTCCCCACGATGGAACGGGCCCTGGACCTGGCCTCGCCGCTCGAGGGCGCGATCGACCGCTTCGGACGGATCGTGGACCGCTTCCCAGGCGCTGCTTCATCGCGCCGGCGCGAGCAGACGCGGCCGGCATTCGACGACCGGCAGGCGCCCGACACACCTGACACAACGCCCCCGGACAGTGACGCCGGACATTGACGCCGGACAGTGACGCCGGACTCGGGCGCCAGGCCCCGGCCCCGGGAGACTGACGCTACCTGGTAGCCCCGCTGCCTGCGAGGAAATGCAGGGTTATCTCCGCTTCGAGACCGGGGTCGAGGACCAGCATCACGTGGTCTCCGGCCTTGATCGCGGTCTCGGGCTTCGGGACGAACCCGGCGCCGTCACGGATCACCGAGATCACCAGCACTCCTTCGGGCAGCAGCAGATCCTGGACGCGCTTGCCCGCGGCGACGCAGCCGCTCGCGACCTCGAGCTCGATGATCTCGAGCTGCTCTTCCTCGAGGGCGAGCAAGTGAATCAGCCCGATCTCCGGCACTTCGTGCTCGATCAGACGCAGGATCAGCTCGGTGGCGGACACCGCCGGCTGGATTCCGAGCAGCTTGAAGTGCTGGAGATTGCGGGGGTTGTTGACCCGCGCGACGATCCGATCGCAACCGTACTTCTCCTTGGCGACCTGGCAGATCAGCATGTTGTCCTCGTCGTCACCGGTCACGGCGATCACGAGGTCAGCCCGCTGGATTCCGGCACGCTCGAGCACCCAAAGCTCGGTCGCGTCGCCGTACTGGACCGCATGCTCCAGTTCCTCCTCGACCACTCGATAGCGCCGGTGGTCGGACTCGATCAACGTCACTTCGTGGTCCTTGGCGATCAACTCACGAGCGAGGTTCCAGCCCACCTTCCCGGCCCCCGCGATGATCACGTACATGCTTGGAACTGCCTCCTCATGGTGCGAGCGCCACGCGCTGCGCCTGGTCGATTGCGATCTGCGTTGGGCAAACCGTGTGTAGTCCCTGCTCGGCGTACCACGCCGCGCGCGCCGGATCGGCCACGCGCACCACGACGCGTGGGACCTGGAAGCGCCGCTGTGCGATCTGGGCGATCACGAGATTCGTGTTGTCGCCGCTGGTCGCAGCGATGAACACGTCGGCTTGCTCGATCCCCGCTTCGACGAGCCCGTCTAGCTCGAGCGCGGTGCCGACCGTGTACCGGCCGCCGGCGTCCTCCCAGGTCACCATCTGGTCCTTGTTGAGCCGCTCGTGGGACAGCGGATCGCTGTCCATCACCGACACCTCGTGGCCGGCGTCAAGCAGCTGCTTGGCCAGTGCCGACCCGACGCGGCCGCAGCCAACGATCAAGATGAACATATCCAGGACTCTAACCCTACGCGCCCTCATGTGCTCGCTGCGCGCCCCCGCAACTCAGCGGCGGTGGGGTCATCGCTGCCGCGACGATCACCAGCACGAACGCGAGCAGCCTCACCGCGAGCGCGAGCTGCCCGGTCGGTAGCGGCTCGGCGAAAACGATCGGCCCGGCGGCGATCGTGGTCAGGTTCGCGGCCGCGCTCGTCAGCGCGATCACAGGCACCGCCTCTCCGAGCTGCAGGCTGCGTGCCGAGATCAACAGCCCGACCAGTGACGCGACCAGGATGACGAACGCGAGCGGATGTATCAGAACCCCGGCGCCGAGCTTGCCGAGGTGCGAGCTGAGGGCCTTGATCGAGGTGTCCGACGCCGCCCACAGCAGCCCGGCCGAGACGGCCAGAACCGTGCCGCGGCGGGAGACGATCGCCAGCAGTAGACCTGCTGAGCAAACGACCGCCAGGTAGATCGCCAGTGTCGACGGCGCGTACTGCGAGCGGGCGCCGCTGCCGGCGCCGTCGAGCGTCGCCGCAAGCGCCGCCAGGCCCGCGGCGGTCAGCGCCACCCCGATCCACTCGCGCCTGTGCACCTCGATCCCGAACAGCCGGTCGGCGAGGACCGTCAGCAGCACCAGCCCGCCGGCGATCGTTGACTGCACGAGCGTGATCGGCGCGAGCGCGAGCGCACCGACATGCAGGAACCAAGCGCCGAGCGCGATCGCGATCCCGAGCGAGTACACCGGCGAGCGGAACAGTGCGATCGTGCTGTGAAGCGGCCGCCTCAGATCGACGTCCGGCGCCTGCCGCGCGCCGCGGAACTTGTAGAGGAAGCCGGCGACCGATCCGAACGCCGTCAGCACCGCCAGTAGCAAGCCTAATTCAACCGACAGCGACATCCCAGCGCGAGCGTAGCGCCTGCCGGCGATGAGCCTTCAACGCACGATTCTCAGCTGGCGTCTGGCAGTCCCCCCCCGAGCCAGCGAGGAACAGCTGACGCCTGGCAGCTTCCCGAGCCAGCGCGGAAGCCGACTGCGCCCAGTCCCAAGCTAACCGATGAGGGTGGGCACCACGCCGCGAGGAACTCACGCGACTGCAGCACGCGTACCGCACACCGCAAGCCCTTGCGGTTCCCCGCGGCGGGGTTCCCACCCCCAGAACAGATCACGTAATCAAAGGAATGATCAGTAGTGCGACGATGTTGGCGACCTTGATCATTGGGTTGATCGCCGGGCCCGCGGTGTCCTTGTACGGGTCACCGACGGTATCCCCGGTGACTGCGGCAGCGTGGGCCTCTGAGCCCTTGCCGCCGTACGCACCGTCCTCGATCAGCTTCTTCGCGTTGTCCCAGGCGCCACCACCGGAGGTCATCGAGACGGCCATGAACAGGCCGACGACGATCACGCCGATCAGCAGACCGCCGAGCGCCTCGATGCTGATCAACCCGACCACGAACGTGAACACGATCGGGATCAGCGACGGCAAGATCATCTCGCGCTGAGCCGCCTTTGTGACCAGCGCCACGCAGGTCCCGTACTCGGGCTTCTCGGTGCCGTCCATGATCCCCGGCTTCTCTTTGAACTGGCGGCGCACTTCCTGCACGACCGCGCCAGCCGCGCGGCCGACCGCCTGCATCGCCAGCGAGGCGAACAAGTACACCATCAGGCCGCCGATCAGCAGGCCGATAAGCACCGGCGGGTTGCCGATCGAGAAGTTCGGCAGCTTGCCCTTGTCCGCGAGCTCCCGTTCGAACGCGTTGAACAGCACGAGCGCGGCGAGCGCGGCGGAGCCGATCGCGTAGCCCTTGGTAACCGCCTTGGTGGTGTTGCCGACTGCGTCGAGCGGGTCGGTGACGTTGCGGACCTCTTCCGGGAGATCCGCCATCTCGGCGATCCCGCCGGCGTTGTCGGTGATCGGCCCGAACGCGTCGAGGGCGACGATGAAGCCCGCCAGCGACAGCATCGCCGCGACCGTGACGGCGATCCCGTAGATGCCGTTGCTGCCGCCGCCACCCAGCTTCCAGGCGCCGAGGATGCCGAACGAGATCACGAGCGCGGGCGGCGCGGTCGACTGGAAGCCCGAGGCGAGGCCCTGGATGATGTTCGTGGCGTGGCCGGTCTGCGAGGCTCGGGCGGTGCCCTTCACCGGCGCAAACCGCGTCGAGGTGAAGTAGTCGGTGATCGCGAACAGGCAGGCCGTGATCGCGACGCCGATCAGCGCGCACAGATAGTACTTCCACCAGTGCGGGGCCGGGGCCAGGAGGGCGACGGCGTGAACCGACGTGATCGGGCCGACGTGGACGGCCACGGCGCTGGTCTTGAACGTAAGGTTGCGCATCAGCCAGTAGGTCACGGGCAGGAACGCGAGCGCAGCCAGCACGCCCGAGGTGATCAGGCCCTGGTAGAGCGCGCGCTCGACGTTTCCGGCCTTTGACTTAACGGCGAACGTGCCGATGATCGAGGCGATGATCGCAACCGCCCCGATCACCAGCGGGTACAGCGCGACCGCTCTCTGCTGGTGGAACAGCAGCACGCCCAGCAGCATCACGGCGACCGTCGTCACTGCGTAGGTCTCGAACAGGTCGGCGGCCATGCCGGCGCAGTCGCCGACGTTATCGCCGACGTTGTCGGCGATCACAGCTGGGTTGCGCGGATCGTCCTCGGGGATTCCGGCTTCGATCTTGCCCACGAGGTCCGCGCCGACGTCCGCGGCCTTGGTGAAGATGCCGCCACCGAGCCGGGCGAACACCGAGATCAGCGAGCCGCCGAAGCCCAAGCCGATCAGTGCGTTGACCGCGCTGCGCGGGGTTTCGCCGGCGATCCAGGTCAACACGCCGTAGTAGCCGGAGACGCCGATCAGGGCGAGCCCGACGACCAGTATGCCGGTCACGGCACCGCCGCGGAAGGCGACGTCGAGCGCCCGGCCGACGCCGCTCCGGGCGGCTTCGGCAACGCGCGCGTTGGCCCTCACCGAGACGTTCATGCCGATGTAACCCGCGGCCGCCGAGAGCAGCCCACCGATCGCGAAGCCGATCGCCACGCGAATGTTCTGGATCGGGATCAGCACGACGAACAGGATCACGCCGACGCCCGCGATCGTCGTGTACTGGCGGTTGAGGTAGGCGCGCGCGCCTTCCTGGACCGCAGCCGAGATCTCACGCATGCGCTCGTTGCCCGGCGAGAGCGCGAGCAGCGCTTGAGATGTCAGGGCACCGTAGACAAGGGCGGCGCCCGCACACACCAACGCGACGATGACGCCGTGGTGTGTCAGGAAGCTAGTCAAAGAAACTCCTCCGGAAGCTTGGTACGAGACAGGGAGCTGGGGCGAAACCACAAGCCGGAGACACCACCCGAATACAAGGGCAACGACCCAAACGATGCGGCGCGGCAGTCTATCGCTCCAGGCGTCCAAATGCCCTCTTCCAGTCGGCCAAACGCGGTTTTGCACCAGTGCGTGCAGCGCTTCGGGCTGCTTCGCCGGCGCCCGCGGGAACGCCGCGGGCAGGAGGCAGGAGCAGGATGTTCAGAGGCTCGTCGTCAGCTGCCGGGGATCCACAGACGCCCGCTGCGCTGGGCCGGTCCCGGTTCGCCCGGCTTGGGCGGCGGCGGCGCTCCTGGCGCCGGCTGGCTCGCGGGAGTCCCCGAGCCACCGGCAGTGGGCGCGCCTTGCGCCGTTCCCGCCTGGCGCTCGCGGTCATCCGGCGGAGGCGACGGCGGCGGCGACGACGCCGCGGCGGCGGCGCTCTCCGCAGGCGCGCCCTGGCCGCCGACGCGCACGTAGGCGAGCTGGAGCTGGGAGAGCGCGTCGCGGATCGGCGCGGCCTGCTCGGGCGCGACCGACTCCACCAGCGGGATGTGAGCACGGACGGCCTCGATCGCGAGCCTCACCTGCGAGGCGTCGCGCTCGCCCTCGGTCCCCGCCATCAACCCGGTGCGTCGCATCCCGAGGTTGATCATCGTGACGAGATTGTCGAACAGCACGTGCTCGACCCGGATCCGCTTGATCTCGTCCTCGTAAGCGCGCAGCTCCGCTTCGCTTGGCGGGGGTGGTGATGTGCTCATCCGTTGACCTCCGCGGTGCTCGGCGCGAGCTGCGCGTAGCTGGCGCGCGTCTGCTCGACGATCTGAGCGTAGACCTCCTGCAGGCTCATGCCCGATGCGAGCATCTCGCGCTGGCGCTGGGCGCCGTTGGTGGAGACGGTTGTCCCGTCGATACCGAGCTCTGCGCGCACCGGCGCGGTCCACGCCAGCAGCCTCTCGCTCGCCTGGCTAGCCGGATACGGCTCACCGCGCGGTAGGTCAAGCAACTGACCGTCGAGCCCGTAGCGAATCGCCCGCCAGACGTTCTCCTCGATCATGCGCGCCGCCAGGTGCTCGTATCGCACGCCCTCGTCGATGTCCCGCGCGGCCTGGGCCACGCATGCTACGATCAGTGTCGCCAGCGCCTCGGACTCGGTGGCGCTCGCCTGCACGTCGCAGACCCTCACCTCCACGGTTCCGAACGAGAAATGCGGCCGGACCGACCACCAGACCTGCGTGTACTCGACGATCGAGCCGGTCTGCACCAGAAAATCAACGTAACGTGCGTAAGCGTCCCAGCCGCCGAACGCGTCCGGGACGCCACAGCGCGGGAAGCTGCGCGTGAACGTCTGCGAGCGGGCGCTGTGCAGTCCACAGTCACGACCGTCGAGGAACGGGGAGCTGGCCGAGATCGCGAGCAGGATCGGTAGCACCGGACGCAGGCGGTCGCAGACGCGCACCGCGCGGTCGGCGCCTTCGATGCCGACGTGCACGTGCAGCGAGAACGTGTTGTTGCGCCAGGCGACGTACTTGAGACCGTGCTCGACGCGCCGGTAGTGATCGGTGTCGATGATCTGCTGCTCGCGGTAGTCGGCCCAGGGGTGCGTGCCGGTCGCCCCCAGCATCGTGCCGCGCTCGTGCGCGAGCGCGAACAGCGCCAGCCGTCGTGCGCGCTGAGCTTCGATCGCGGCGGCGAGCGTCTCTCCGCGTCCAGAGCGGATCTCGATCTCAGACGAGATCAGCTCGCCGGCGACCGAGTCCGCCAGCAGCGGATCCGCGTCGGCCAGCGTCCGCAGCTCCGGGAACCGTGGCGCGAGGTCCAGCGTCTCCGCATCGAGGATCGCGAACTCTTCCTCGAGGCCCACGGTGAAGTCCTTCGACGCCTCAAACGTCGCCCGCGCCGCTTGCAAATCGATGTCCATGCCTAGGTCAGATAGAAGTACAGCGCGTGCAGGAGGTCGACCGCTGGGCTGGACGCGTGCACCGTGACCTCAGGCGGGACGTCAAGCAGAGCCTCGCTGTAGTTGAAGATGATCCGAACACCCAGCCTGACGAGGTCGTCCGCCAGTTGCTGTGCCGCGAGCGTCGGCACCGCCAGAACCGCAACCACGATCTCCTGCTGATCGACGACCTCCGAGAGGCTCGAGTAGTGGCGGACCGCGAGCTCTCCGATGCGCGTCCCGACCTTCGCGTCGTCGAGGTCGAAAATCGCTACGAGGCGGAACCCGTGGTCGGCGAAGATGTCCGACGTGGCGATCGCCGTACCGAGGTTGCCGGCCCCGAACAGCGCGATGTTATGCTGGCCGGACGCGTTCAGGATCCCGCGAATCTCCGTGACAAGCGAGTCGATGTTGTAGCCGACGCCGCGCTTGCCGAACTTGCCGAACCCTGACAGGTCACGGCGGATCTGCGTGGAGTTGACGTGCGTGTAGTCCGCCAGTTCCTGCGAGGAAATCGTCTGCTTGCCCATCTTCTGCGCTTGCGTGAGCACCTGCAGGTACTTCGACAGGCGCGCGGCGACTCCGACCGACAGCTTCTCGGTCGCGTCCCAGTTCTCGTCGGCTTCTACCAGGTTCATGAGCGGATCACTCTAGCGGGGGCGCGGCCTCGGGTCGGCGATTGGCCAGGGCGAGCTCGAACTCAGCCTGATCGACGAACAGCTCGAACGCCTCATGCCCGTCGATGCAAACCACCGGAATGCGCTCCAGGTACGCGGCATGCAGCGCGTCATCGGTGGCGATATCGAGCGTACGGAGCATAAACGGCGTCCGCGCCCGAACGCGCTCCAGCACCGCGAGCGCGTCGTCGCAGAGGCAGCAGCCGCGGCGGCCATAGATGACCACGCTGCGCATCAGACCGGAGCCCGCTCGCCGCTCGCATAGACGTCGAGGCCCAGATAGTCCGGGAACCTACGGGTCACCGTGAACCGTGCCGCACTTGCGATCATCGCAGCGTTGTCGGTGCACAACACCGGCGGTGGCACGCTGAGCTCGACGCCGAGCCCGCCCAGGCGCTCGCGCAGCGGACCGTTGGCAGCCACGCCACCACCGACCGCCAGGCGCTGCAGGCCGGTCTGGGCGAGCGCGCGCCGTACGCGGAGCGTGAGCGCCTCGACGATCGCGCGCTGGTAGGACGCCGCCAGATCGGCGCGCCGGCGAGTGGCCTGCGCTTCGCCGAGGTCACGGACCTTGTAGAGGAGCGCGGTCTTGAGGCCAGCGAACGAGAAGTCCAGTCCCGCCAGCCGAGCGCCGACCGGGAACTCGAATGCGTGCGAATCGCCGTCGCGCGCCAGGCGCTCGAGCGCGGGGCCGCCAGGGTAGGGAAGCCCAAGCAGGCGGGCACCCTTGTCAAACGCTTCGCCGGCGGCGTCGTCGAGCGTCTGGCCGAGCAGGCGAGGCTGTCCGTCACGGGTGCTCACGTGCGCCAGCAGCGTGTGGCCGCCACTGGCGATCAGGCTGAGGAACGGCGGGTCGAACCGCTCAGGGGCGAGGAAGCTCGCCGCGAGGTGCCCACGGAGGTGGTCGACCGCCGCGAACGGCAGTTCGCGGCCGGCCGCCAGCGCCTTGGCGGTGCAGAAGCCGACGAGCAGCGCCGCAACCAGCCCGGGCCCGCGCGTGGCGGCAACCAGATCGACGTCGTCGAGCGTGATGCCCGCGCGCTCGAGAGCCTCGTCGAGGACTGGGCCGATCAGATCCAGATGCTGGCGAGAGGCGATCTCCGGCACCACGCCCCCGAAGCGCGCGTGTATGCCTTGCGCGGAAATCACGTTCGCGGCGATCTCACCGTCCCAGCTGACCACGGCGGCACAGGTGTCGTCACAGCTTGTCTCGATCGCGAGGATCATCAGCGCGTCCACGGTGAGCCGACGGCGCGCCACATGATCAACGCGTCCTCGCCGGTGTCTGCGTAGTATCGCCGTCGCGACCCGACGCTGCGGAACCCGTAGCTGTCGTAGAGGGCGATCGCCGGCTGGTTGGAGACGCGCACCTCGAGCGTGTAGTCGGCGTCCTCACCAGCGCGCGCGAGCATCCCATTGATCAGCGCACGAGCGATCCCGCGCCGGCGCCGATGCGGGTCAACGGCGATGTTCATCAGGTGCCACGCGCGGTCGTAACGTGCGCATATCAGGTAGCCCGCCAGCGCCTCACCGGCGGCTGCAACGAGGCAGATGCCCGACGGCTTCGACAGCTCCAGAACGAACATCGGCAGCGACCACGGTGTCGTGAACGAGCGCCGCTCGAGCGCGACCACCTGCGGGAGGTCGGAGTAGACCAGGTGACGAATCGCAAGGCCGGTACTCATCTGGGCACCGCGCTGCGCCGCGTGAGCTCGGCGTCCGGCGCCCGCAGGTAAACGGGACGCACGGCGCCCGGCTCGCCCGCCTCGGTCGCGGCGGCCAGAATGCAGTGCGCTCGCGCGCGCACGCGATGCACAATCGATCCGTCCGCCGGCACTTCTGCGCCCAGCTGCTCCAGTGCGGCTCTGAACTCGAGGGACCCATCACCGACCGCCAGTGGCGCCCGGTCGAGCTCCGCGAGGCTATCTGCAAGCTGGTGCGGCGCCAGCAGGCACGGGTTGATCGCGGCCGGATCGCAGCGCGGATCGGCGCCGTGTCCCCAGCCCGCCGCGAACAGCTCGCCTCGCCTGGCGTCGAGCAGTACGAGCAGGGCACGATCGCTGGCCTCGCGTGCCGCCAGCGCCAGTGCCTGTAGGGTCGAGATCCCTACGAGCGGGACCCCTAGCGAACGGGCCAGCGCGCGCGCGGTCGCGATCCCGATGCGCAATCCGGTGAAGCTTCCGGGGCCGATCCCGACCGCGATCCGCTCGACGGTCTGGAAGCCGCCGGCCTGCGACACGAGCTCGGCGCTGATCGCGAGCACACGCTGAGCGTGGCGCGGGCGAGTGCCGGCCGGCGGGTCGTCGCGGCTCTCGAGAGCCAGCGACGGCGCGCTCGGCGTGTGGGCGCGGCTTGCCTCCCCCGTGCGCGCCGTGTCCGCGCGGCTTGCCACGGCCGTGCACGCAACGTCGACGAGCGCCACCGCGGTTGCGCTGGTGGCCGTGTCGAGCGCGAGGATCCTCACGTGATCTCCACCGTCCGCCGGTCAGCTCCCGCGTGGTGGATGCGAACTCGACGGCACCTGCGCCCGAGCGCGGCGATCTGTGCCGCGCCGGCAGCGGGCCACTCGACGAACGAAATCGTGTCGGCTCGGAGGTAGTCGGCCAGCAGATCGGGATCCTCGCCGCCAAGATCGGCGAGGCGGTAGAGGTCGACGTGCGCCACCATCACGGGCGCCGGGTACAGCTGGCCGATCGTGAACGTCGGGCTCGTGACCAGCGCGCGGACACCAAGCGCGCGGCACGCGCCGCGCACGAACGTGGTCTTCCCTGCCCCGAGCTCGCCCTCCAGCAGCACGACGTCGCCTGCGGCCAAAGTCGCGGCCAGCTCAGCAGCGAGAGCCTCGGTTTCCTGGCTGCTGCGCGTGTCCTGGCTGATAGGCGTCGGCCGCGCGCACGTAGGACCGATCATTTCCATCACTCTAGAGCCACGCTCCGGACAGCTCAGCTTCCGTGCGGGAGACGGTTCGCTACCTTCAGTGCAGCGATGTCCAGTTCTGCGACCGAAGAGATGTCCAGTCCTTCGAGCGAGATTCCGCGCGGACGCGTCAAGGCGCTGCGCGGCCGCTATCAGGGGCCGATCTCCGACCTGCGGAAGTCCGATACGGCGAAGGCCGCCGGCCTCGCGGGAGCGATGATCGTCAACAACGTGATCGCGCTCGGCGCGACCGTCGTGTTCGCCCGGCTGCTGTCCGACTACGGCGCACTCGCGGCCCTGATCAGCTACTTCCTGATCCTTGGAGTCGCTGGGCAGGCGATGCAGGTCGCGACCGCACGGGAGGGCGTGCTCGGGCATCTCGGGACCGGACCCGGGCTGATCGCCACGCTGCGGCGATGGACCCGCACGATGGTGTGGGTGACGCTGACGCTCACTGTCGTTTCGGTGTTGCTGCGCGGTCCGATCGCCTCGGCTGTGGGAGTCAGCAGCTACCCGTGGGCTGCGGCGCTCGGCATCCCGGCGGGCTGCCTGTGGCTGGAGCTCTCGATTCTGCGTGGCGCGCTGCAGGGCGTCGGCGACTACAAGAGCGTCGGCATCAGCTTGGTCGGCGAGCAGGGCTCGCGCCTGCTGGCCGGCGCGGTGCTGGCCGTGGTGGGACTCGGTGTGGCGGGCGCGTACCTCGGGACGCCACTGTCGTTCGTGATCATGGGCGTTTACTGCGTGTGGATGCTGCGCAGGGCGACCGCGGCAGCAGCCGCGGAGGGCTCCGGAGCAGCGCTCGCGCCCGCGGGCGTGAGCGCCGAGATCGAGCTCTGGACCCACGTCAAGCGCGCGTGGGCACCGATCTGCGGGCTGATCGTGCTCGCCGTGATGCAGAACATCGACATCATCGCCGCCAAGCACCGCTTCAACGGCGTCCCGGACCTGGCTAGCTCATATGCCGCCACAGCCGTTGCCGCCAAGGTCTTGATCTGGGTCGCGATCGGCGCGGGCTTCTACCTCGTGCCGGAGGTCTCGCGGCGCCGGCACGCCGGCGAGGACACCCGGCCGGTGCTCGCGCGGGCAGTCGGGATCATCGCGGTTTGCTCTGTGCCGGTACTGTTGATCTTCGCGCTAGGCTCGCACGAGCTGCTGCTGGCAGCGTTCGGATCAAAGCGCCTGAGGGCGACTGACTCGCTGTTCGTGCTTGGCGTCGCGTTCACGATGCTCGCGTGCACCTACCTCGCGGTCCAGTACATGCTCGCGCTCAAGCGCACGTGGTTCCTGGTGCCTCTGGCGCTCGTCGCGGTGGCCGAACCGGTACTGCTGCTGCAGGCGCCCAGCGATCCGAAGGGCTTCGCGACCGTCGTGCTGGCGATCCAAGCGGCCGGCGCAGCTCTGGCCTACGCGATCGCCCTGCGCCCCGAGAGGACGGTGCCCGTCAGCACGCCCGCTGCGGAGGACTACGGCCCGGCGCCGTTCGGCGAAGTTGCCTGAGCTAACTTCGGGCTAGAGGAACGTTCCCCGGGCTAGAACAGGTCAAGTTGCTCCGGCGGCGTGTGCACCGACGAAGACGCCGGCTCGTGCGACGCGAGGTTTCGGGCGGCCAACTCGCCGGTGATCTGTGCGCCGGGCTCCTGCTCGTCGGACTCGCGCTCGTCCTCAGGCGGCTGCACCGCCTGTCGTTGCGGCGGCGGACCGAGCGCCAGTAGCTCCGGAATCCGCGTGAAGTCCGCTCGCAGCATCGCGAGCGTGGACGGGGTGTAGAGCGCCGCCGCCGGATGGTAGAGCGGGTACAGGCGGATCGCGCGGGCACCGATCACGCGTTCCTCCTCGCGGCCGTGCAGGCGCGAGATCCCGGTGGCGTCGCCTCGCAACAGCTTGGTCGCGAAGTTCCCGAGCGTGCAGATCACGATCGGCTCGATCAGCTCGACCTGACGGCGCAGATAATCCTGGCAGGCGTCGATCTCGCGCGGTTGCGGGTCGCGGTTGTCGGGCGGCCGGCATTTCAGCGTGTTGGCGATGAACACCTGCCGGCGCTCCAACGAGATCTCGCCGAGCAGCTTGTCGAGCAGCTTGCCAGCCTGGCCGACGAACGGCAGGCCGAGCCGATCCTCGTTGGCGCCCGGTGCCTCACCGACGAACATCAGGTCGGCATTGGCGTCCCCCGCTCCGAAGACGACCGTCGTCCGGGTCTGGTGCAGCGGGCAGCGCAGGCACGACTGCGCCTCCTCGTAGACCTGCTTCAGAAGCTCGCGGCGCGCGCTGGCGCTCCTCACCTAGCTGATCTTATTCGCGGACCGAGTAGGATGGGCGCGGGAGAGGCCGTCACCGTCCCGGGATGGACCTCGTTTCACCATTTACCGACATAAATCCGCCGGCCGGTATCTCGAATGCGAGAACTGGAACTGCAACCACAGCCTGAAAACCTCGACTCTGTTCGCTTGGCGATCGTCGGTCGCGGACGTCTCGGCGGCGCCCTGGCCGAGGCGCTCAAGGCAGCGGGCGTTGTGGTTACAGGTCCGCTGCGCCGCGGAGCTGACGGAGCGGATTGCGATGCCGTGCTGCTATGCGTACCGGACGGCGAGATCGCCGCGGCCGGCCTGCTGATCGCGCCCGGCAGGTTCGTCGGGCACTGCTCGGGAGCGACCGGACTCGACGTGCTGGCAGGCCGTGATGCGTTCTCGCTGCATCCTTTGATGACCGTGACCGCCGCGGGCGCCGCGTTCGCCGGCGCCGGCGCCGCGATCGCCGGCAGCACGCCCGCTGCGCTGGCACTCTCGCGTGAGCTAGCCGCGAGGCTGGGGATGAACCCGGTCGAGCTGGGCGCCGCCGACCGCCCCGCTTACCACGCCGCTGCGTCGATCGCGTCCAACTTCCTGGTGACGATCGAAGCCGCCGCCGAGCGTCTGGCGCTTACCGCTGGCGTGGACCGGCAGATGCTCGCGCCGCTCGTGCGGGCGAGCGTCGAGAACTGGACGGTGCTGGGCGCCGCCCGCGCCCTGACCGGCCCGGTGGCACGCGGCGACGATGCCACGGTGGCGAGGCAGCGACAGGCCGTCGGCGAGCGAACTGCCGACCTGCTGCCGCTGTTCGACGCGCTCGTAGATGCCACCCGCAACCTCGCCGCCGACGGAGAGCTGCGGGCGCCGTGATCACTCTGCGGACGATCGGGGACCTGCGGGCCGCGCTCGCGCAGCCCCGGCGCGCGAGCGCGAGGATCGGCTTGGTGCCGACCATGGGAGCCTTCCACGAGGGTCATCTGTCGTTGATGCGGCGGGCTCGAGCGGACTGCGATGTCGTCGTGGTCTCGCTGTTCGTCAACGCGCTTCAGTTCAACGAGCAAACAGACCTGGCGGCGTATCCGCGCGACGAGGCTCGGGACGACGAGCTCGCGACGGCGATCGGCGTCGACTACCTGTTCGCCCCGGCCCCGGAGGTTATGCTCCCGCCTGCTTTCGCGACGAGCGTGTCGGTCGATGTGCCGGTCGATCGGCTCGAGGGACGGCGCCGGGGCAAAGCTCACTTCGACGGGGTTGCAACAATCGTCACTAAGCTGTTCAACATCGTGGGGCCCGAGGTGGCATATTTCGGCCAGAAGGACGCGCAGCAGGCGCACGTGATCAGACGCCTGGTGCAAGACCTCGATATACCCGTGCGAATCGAAGTGTGCCCGATCGTGCGTGAGCCGGACGGTCTGGCGATGTCCAGCCGCAACACGCACCTCAGCGACACCGAGCGCAGCCGTGCGAGCGCTCTGTACCGCGCGCTGCGGGCGGCCGCGAGCTGCGTCGCCGGCGGCGAGCGCGACCCGGACGTCGCGATCTCGCGCGCGCAGGACGCACTCGACGACAGCGGCGTGGACACTGAGTACTTCGAACTGGTCGACGCCGAGACGCTGGCGCCGGTCGAGCTGATCGACGGTTCCGTGCTCGCGCTGGTCGCGGCACAGGTGGGAAGCACGCATCTGATCGACAACGAACTGCTCTCGACCGTAACCGCGGCGGGAAGCACCAACTCTGGGAGTGCCTGAAATGCAGCAGAGCTACGCCCCCGGCTATCTGACCGTCCCCTCCGACGCGAAGGGCATGCAGGTGACGCTGCCGATGCTCGCCGAGAAGAAGCGCCTCGGCGAGCCACTCGTGATGGTGACCGCGTACGACTACCCGAGCGCGCGCGCGGCCCAAGCGGCCCGCGTCGACATCGTGCTGGTCGGCGACTCAGGCGCGCAGACTGTACTCGGCTACCCGTCGACCGTCGCGATCAGCACCGAAGAGCTGCTGATGCTCGCGAGCGCGGTACGGCGCGGTCTGCTGACGCCGCTGCTGGTCGGCGACCTGCCGTTCGGCTCCTACGAGGCCTCCGATGAGCAGGCGGTGATCACGGCGACTCGATTCGTCAAGAACGCGGGCTGCGACGCGGTCAAGCTCGAACGCGGCAACGAGACGTCCGTGGCGCGCGCCCACGCGATCGTGCAGGCTGGAATTCCGGTTCTGGGACACATCGGCTTGACGCCGCAGACGGCGACCTCGCAAGGCGGATACCGAGTCCAGGGGCGCACCACGAGCGCGGCGATGCGACTCGCACACGAAGCGCTCGCGCTGCAGGACGCCGGCTGCTTCGCGATCGTCTTCGAGGCCATTCCGGCCGCCGTCTGCGCCGAGTTGGTGCCGCGCCTGCAACTGCCGGTGATCGGGATCGGCGCCGGCCCGGCCGCTGACGGTCAGGTGCTCGTGTTCCACGATCTGCTCGGGATCCGCGAAGGGCGCGGCGCGCGCTTCGTGCAGCGCTACGCCGATCTCCAGGAGGAAATGAATCGGGGCGTGGCCACTTATGCAGAAGATGTGCGAAACCGCCGCTTCCCGCGTGCGGAGCACACCTACTCGATCCCGGAGGACGAGCTGGCGCAGTTCCGCGTGGACCTCGACGCGGTCTGGCCGCCCCTGGCCCTGCCGCCGCTCTGAGACGCCCGGAGAGGACCCGCGGGTCCTCTCCGAACCCGATCGACCGAGCTCCATCCGCACCAAGCCTGAAGCTAACGTTCAGACTGAAGGTCCGTCCGCGTCGTGCAGGACGCGGACCGGGTGGCCGGCGGCGGTGAGCTGCTCGACGACCGCGCGGGCGTGGCTCGCACCGCGCGTCTCGAGCAGCAGCTCGATGCCGGTCTCGGCAACGTGAAGCTCGATGCCCTCGCGCACGTGCAGCACCTCGCGCACGCTGGCGCCGGAGGCGGCGACGGCTGCGAGCAGCCCCGCGAGCCCGCCCGAGCGATCTGGGACCCGCGTCGCCAGACGCAGCCGCCGGGCAGCGACCGTCTCGTGGCGCGCGATCAGGCCGGCCAGGATGCCGACGTCGACATTGCCGCCGGAGATGATCACCACTGTCGCTCCGCGGGGCGCGGGGGCGCTCGCCCCGGCCACGAGCGCGGCGGTCGCCGCCGCTCCCGCGCCCTCGGCGAGCAGCTTGCTGCGCTCGAGCAGCAGCAGCATCGCCTCCGCGATCTGGTCGTCGCCGACGGTCACGATGTCGTCAAGCAGGCGCTGCACGAGGGGCCGTGTGAGCTCCCCGGGACGCTTGACCGCGATCCCGTCCGCGATCGTCGCGGTCGGGGTCCGCGGCTGACTGCCGTGCAACATATCTGCGTACGGCGCGCACGCGTCCGCTTGGACGCCGACGATCTCGACCTCCGAACGCAGGCTCCTGATCGCCATCGCGATGCCGCATGCGAGGCCGCCGCCCCCAACCGGCACGATCACCTTCGCCAGGTCTGGCACCTGCTCGCAGAGCTCGAGCCCGACGCCCGCCTGTCCTTTCAAAACGTCGATATCGTCGAACGGGTGCACGAACGTGGCACCGTGCTCGGACGCATAGTCCCGGGCGTGCGCGACGGCGCTTTCGACCGAGTCCCCTCCGACGAGAACTCGTGCGCCGAACGCTTCGATCGCTGCGATCTTCGCCACCGAAGCGCCCGCCGGTAGGTAAACCGCGCAGCCGATGCCGCGCGTGCGTGCGGCGTAGGCGAGCGCCTGGGCGTGATTGCCGGCGCTGCCTGCGACGACTTCACGACATGTCGCCGGCAGCGTGCCGAGCTTCGAGAGCGCTCCACGCAACTTGAACGAGCCGGTCCGCTGCAGGTTCTCAGCCTTGAGGTGGATCTCGCCGCCACAGCGAGCACTGAGGCTCCGCGACGAGAACACCGGCGTCGTGCGCACGATGTCGGCGGATGCTCGCCGGCGCTCCTGTAGCTCCTGGAGCGAGACGGGCAGTGGCCCGCATGAGCGAACCGCGTCGCTAATCCGTGATCACCCCTCGACGAACTGCGCGCCGCTGCCCTGCGCGTGCAATCACCAGCGGCTCCGCGCACACCCGAGTCACGGCCGTCCGATCGGGCGCAGCACCCGTGCGGGTGCGCCGGCAGCGAGCGAGAACGGCGGGATGTCGGTGGTGATCACCGAGTTGGCTCCGATCACGCAGCGTTCGCCGATCGTGACGCCGGTGGTTACCACGACGTTGATGCCGCACCAGACGTTGTCGCCGATCCGGGTCGGTCCTTTCGAGCTGAAGCCCTGCCACGGGACTGGCTTGAGCGGATCATCGAAGCGGTGGCTACCGTCGCTGACGAAGCAACCGTTGGCGAGCATGCAGTGATCGCCGATCTCGACCAGTTCGACGGCCGCGATCATCACCCCGAGGTTCAGAAACGTGCCTGCCCCGATCCGGACGCGCCCTGGTGCCGGCACCGTGATCCACACGCCCGGCTCCAGCAGCGTGTGAGCGCCGATCTCGAGGCGCCCATCGTGCAGCGCTTCGAGCACGTTGCCGTACACGGGCCAGCGCAGGAACGCCTCGCGGCGCATGAACTCCCAATGGATCCTGGCACGGTTCCAGGGCAGCGAGTTCTGCTCGTAGGCGCGCCACTTCTGGGCCCACAGCTTCGCGCGCGCGACACCCGCAGCGGATGCGGTCGCCGGCATCAGGCCGCGACCACATCCGGCGCCGGCGCGCCGCGGCGCTCGCGCGTGGTCTGTGGACGCGGGCGCAGGGCCTCGCGTAGGAACGCGCCCGTGTAGGACTCGGGCACCGCCATCACCTGCTCGGGGGTGCCGGTCGCGATCACCGTCCCCCCCTCCTCACCGCCCTCGGGCCCGAGATCGATGATCCTGTCGGACACTTTGATCACATCCAGGTTGTGCTCGATCACGACGATCGAGTTGCCGGCATCGACGAGGCGCATGAGCACCTCGAGCAGCCGCTCGATGTCGGCAAAGTGAAGCCCCGTGGTCGGCTCGTCGAGGATGTACAGCGTCCGCCCGGTGGCGACCTTGGAGAGCTCGGCAGCGAGCTTGACCCGCTGCGCCTCGCCACCCGAGAGCGTCGTCGCGGCCTGGCCGAGCCGCATGTAGCCGAGCCCGACATCGCTGAGCGCCTGGACACGACGCTGGATCTTGGGAATATGGGCGAAGAACTCGCGTGCCTCCTCGATCGGCATCTCGAGCACGTCGGCGATCGTCTTGCCCTTGAAGCGAACCTCGAGGGTCTCGCGGTTGTAGCGCTTGCCGTGGCACTGCTCGCAGGGGACGTAGACATCGGGCAGGAAGTGCATCTCGATCTTGATCTGGCCGTCGCCACGGCAGACCTCGCAGCGCCCGCCCTTGACGTTGAACGAGAACCGCCCGGGCTTGTAGCCTCGCGCCCGCGCCTCCTGGGTCTTGGAGTACAGCTCCCTGATCTGGTCGAACAGACCGATGTACGTCGCGGGGTTCGAGCGCGGCGTGCGCCCGATCGGCGACTGGTCGACTGCGATGATCTTGTCGAGCTGCTCGAGCCCGCTGATCCGGCGGTGCACGCCGGCCCGCTGCCGGGCGCGGTTCAGCGAGTTCGCAACCGCCTTGTAGAGCACGTCGTTGACGAGTGTCGACTTGCCGGAACCGGAGACACCTGTGACTGAGCAGAACACCCCGAGCGGCACCTTCACGTTCACCGAGCGCAGGTTGTGCTGCGCTGCGCCTTCGATCGAGATGTGTCCGGAGGGCTTGCGGCGGCGCTTGGGCACCTCGATGCGACGGCGTCCAGAGATGAACTGACCAGTCGGCGAAGCGGGCATCGCGGCGATCTCCTCCGCGCTGCCCTGGGCGACCACCTCGCCGCCGTGCTCGCCGGCCGCCGGCCCCATGTCGATCACGTGGTCGGCCGCCCGGATCGTCCCCTCATCGTGCTCAACGACGAGCACGGTGTTGCCGACGTCGCGCAGACGCAGCAGCGTTCCGATCAACTTCTCGTTGTCGCGCTGATGAAGCCCGATCGAGGGCTCGTCGAGGATGTACAGGACACCGACCAGCGAGGAGCCGATCTGCGTCGCGAGCCGAATTCGCTGGGCCTCGCCTCCTGACAGGGTCGCGGCCGCCCGCGCGAGCGATAGGTAGCCGACGCCGACGTTCTCCAGGAACTGCAGCCGCTCCTGGATCTCGCGCAGGATCAATCGTGCGATTCGCAGATCATGCTCGGAGGCCGCGGCCGCGAGCTCCTTGATCCACTGCAGCGCGCGTCGCGCCGACAGCGCCGTGAACTCGTGGATCGGCATGCCGGCGATCAACACCGCCCGGGACTCTGGCCGCAGGCGCGCGCCCTTGCATTCCGGGCACGGGCGCAGGGTCATGTACTCCTCGATCTTCTCGCGGGTCAGCTCCGAGTCGGTCTCCTGATAGCGGCGTGCCAGGTTGTTGACGATGCCCTCGACTCGGGTGTTGTAGGAGCGACGCCGGCCGAAGCGGTTGCGATATGCGACCTGCACCCGTTCGCCACCGGTGCCGTACAGGAA
The DNA here is from genome assembly GCA_052147535.1 of Solirubrobacteraceae bacterium. GTDB lineage: Bacteria > Actinomycetota > Thermoleophilia > Solirubrobacterales > Solirubrobacteraceae > Palsa-465. The sequence continues at coordinate 47,601 of JBKQKK010000260.1, forward strand.
GAACTCCCGAGACTCCTTCGACAGGTCTTTCCAGGGCGTATCGAGATCGACCCCGTAGCGCTCGGCGATCGCCGAAATTAGCTGGTCGTAGTAGTCCGATGCGCTGGCGGCCCATGGCGCGATCGCCCCCTGGCCGATCGGCAGCTCCGGATCAGGTATCACCAGTTCCGGGTCGATCTCCATCTGCGAGCCGAGTCCGGTGCAGCGCGGGCAGGCGCCGTGCGGCGAGTTGAACGAGAACACCCGCGGCTCGAGCTCGATCAAGCTCGGACCGTGCTCGGGACAGGCGAAGCGCTCGCTGTAGGTCTGGATGTTGGCAGGCGGGTCGCCGTCAACCAGCTCGATCTCGACCAGCCCGTCGGCCAGCGCGACCGCCGTCTCGACCGAGTCGGCCAGCCGCTTGCGCAGCTCCGCCTTCATCACGAGGCGGTCGACGACCACCGCGATGTCGTGCTTGAACTTCTTGTCGAGCCCGATCTCCTCGTCGAGCCGCCGCAACTCGCCGTCGACCTTGACCCGCGTGAAGCCCTCGCCGCGGAGGTCCTGCAGCTGCTTGCCGTACTCCCCCTTGCGACCGCGAACGATCGGCGCCAGCACCATGAAGCGCGTGCCCTCCGGCAGCTCCATCACCTGATCGATGATCT
>JBKQKK010000261.1:0-7644 GCA_052147535.1 Solirubrobacteraceae bacterium
TCGGGCTGTCGCTGCTCGTTCTGCTCGCGATCATCTACGTCAAGGATCCGCCGGAGTTCTCGGGCTTTCCGACCATCCTCCTCACGCTGACCCTCTTTCGGCTGGCCCTCAACATCAGCTCCACCCGCCAGATCCTCGTCAACGGCTACGCCGGGCACATCATCGAGTCCTTCGGCCACTTCGTCATCCAGGGCAACTACATCGTCGGCGCCGTGGTGTTCCTGATCCTGGTCGTGATCAACTTCGTCGTGATCACGAAGGGCGCCGGCCGCATAGCCGAGGTCACCGCGCGCTTCACCCTCGACGCGATGCCCGGCAAGCAGATGGCGATCGACGCTGATCTCAACGCCGGCCTGATCACCGACCAGGACGCGAGGGCGCGCCGCGCCGACATTTCCCGCGAGGCCGACTTCTACGGCGCGATGGACGGCGCCTCCAAGTTCGTCAAGGGTGATGCGATGGCGGCGGTGCTGATCACGATGATCAACCTGATCGGCGGGATCGTGGTGGGCATGCTGCAGCGCCACCTGTCCTTCTCGGACGCGATCCACACCTACTCGATGCTCACAGTCGGCGACGGCCTCGCCGCGCAGATTCCCGCGCTCTTGATCTCGGTCGCGACGGGGATCCTGGTCACCCGGTCGGCGTCCGAGCGCGACCTCGGTAGCGAGATCACCAAGCAGATCCTCCAGCAGCGCAAAGCGCCACTTGTCGCCGGCGGCGTGATCACGCTGTTCGCGCTCGTGCCGGGGCTGCCGAAGCTGCCGTTCCTGCTGATCGGCGGCACGCTGTTCATGATCGGCCGCGCCGTGCGTGACGGCCTGCCCGACATGTTCCTAACGCCCGCGGCTGAGATCGCCCCCACCCCGGCTCCGACCGAAAGCGATGGCTCGAGCCGCGACGTCGTTCTCAAGGAGCTCCCGATCGACGCCCTCGAGCTCGGCATCGGGTTCGGGTTGGTCCCCCTGGTGGATCGCCGTTCCGGCGGGACGCTCGCATCCCGGGTCTCGATGATCCGCCGGCAGATCGCGGGAGAGCTCGGCATGGTGATCCCGCGCGTACGGATTCATGACGAGCTCGACCTCGACTCGCACGAGTACATGTTCAAAGTGAGGGGCTCGGAGGTCGCGCGCGGGCGGATCATGGCCGGGCATATGCTCGCCATGGACCCCGGCGACGCCGTCGGCAACCTGCACGGGATCCCGACGACGGAGCCGGCGTTCGGATTGCCGGCGATCTGGGTGCACCAGAGTCAGCACTCCGAAGCCGAGGCGCTCGGCTTCACCGTCGTGGACGGCGAGTCGGTGATCGTCACGCACCTCACAGAAACGATCAAGACGCACGCTGCTTCACTGCTCACGCGCCAGGACGTCAGGGCCCTGCTCGACCAGCTCAAGCAATCAAACGAGGCGGTGGTCAACGAGGTCGTGCCGGACGTGCTGGCGCTCGGGGAGATCCAGCGTGTGCTCCAAGCACTGCTGAGCGAAGGCGTCTCGATCCGCGACCTCGGCGCGATCGTCGAAGCGGTCGGCGACAAGGCCCGCCTGACGCGCGATCCCAGCCTGCTCGCCGAATACGCGCGTCAGGCGCTCGGCCGTTCGATCACGGCACCGTACCTTGATACGAACCGGACCCTGCATGCGATCACGCTCGACCCGACGATCGAGCACGAGGTCGTCACCTCAATCGCGCAGACCACCGAGGGCGAGTATCTCGCGATGGAGCCGTCTCGCGCTCAGGCCGTCTTGACCGCCCTGCGCAGCCAGTCTGAGAATGCCGCCTCGCGCGGCGCCGTCCGTCCCGTGCTGCTGTGCTCCGCGCGCGTACGCAGGCATCTGCGCCGACTCGTCGAACAGAGTCTTCCCCAGCTTGCAGTCTGCTCGTATAACGAGATCGCGTCAGGTATAAGTGTGGAGACGATCGGAGTAGTCAACGCATGACCGACGACAGCACAGCCCTGACGGCAAGCGCAAGCAACGGCCACGAGGAGCCGTCGGACGGTGTGCGAACGTATCGAGGAAAGAAGCTCGAGGACATCCTGCCGCGGATCCGCGAGGAACTCGGCGCCGACGCGATCGTCTTGAGAGAGCGCGAGGGCCTGGTCGGGGGCTTCGGGGGGTTTTTCGCGCAGCGGTTCATCGAAGTTCAGGCGCGCCGCGGCGGACCGTCGATCGACGTCTACGACGAGGACGGCGAGACCGAGCCCCTTCCGCATCATGCTGGGACCGACGGCGATTCGTCCCAGGATTTCCTGCTGGCGCTGCGCCACGCGGCGTCAGCGTGGACCGAGGACGATCCCGCGCCGCAACTGCCCGAGCAGGTCGGCGCCGACGTCGCCGAGCTGTCGATCGTCGAGCCGGAGCGCTCCCGCCGCCTCCAGTCGCACACAGACGCGGAGCCTCTGGTCTCGGAGCCGATCACCGATGCGCTCTCAGCAGCGCCCCCCCAGCCCCCGGTCGAGTTTGACGAGCTGGAAGAGCTGCGCGCGCAGACGCGCGCCGAGCCCGCTCGGAAGCCCACGCAGCGGACCCGCCGGCCCGCTCAGAAGCTCGCCGCCAAGCCGGCGCAGCAGACCGCCAAGCCAGCGCGAGCGACAGCCAAGCCCGCGCGGCACACCGCCAAGCCCGCGTAGCACACCGCCAAGCCCACGCGCGCGACCGCCAAGCCCGCGCAGCACACCGCCAAGCCCGCGCGGGCGACTGCCGGGAAGCCGGCTGCAAGAAGCGCCACCCCAAGCATCGCAGCGCCTCCGACTCCGCCCACGACTCCGACTCCGACTCAGCCCCCGCCCCCACCCGCGGCGCAACCGGCCGCCAGCGCCGTACCGAGCGCGGCCGCGCCCCACACGTCTGCTGCCCCGCCGAGCCTGCCGACGCCGGCGCCGACAGGTCGAGATGCCGGAACGCCATACCGGACGCGGGCGCGACCGCAGCAGGCCAGCACGAGCAGCGCCGCCGCGGAGGCGGCACTGCCGCCGAGCTCCGCGCTCAGGTGGAGTGCCTCCCGTAATCCGGTGCCACCGCCGATGCCCGCGCCGGACACCTCCGCCGAGCACAGCCGGCGACGCATGCGCCTGCGCGACGCGATCACGCGCCGCCTCAACCCGGGAACGACCACCGCTCCGAGCACCGCCGCCGGGTTTGCGCTCGACACCGCAGCCGCCGCAACGATCACCCGCGACCTGACCGCGCGTGGCGTCAGCGGCGCGATGGCGTCAGCACTGATCGCGGAAGCGGCTGCACATGGCCGCGCGCTCGCCGAGGGGCACAGCCTCCGAGCGGCCGCCCGGGCTCAGCTGGTGCGCCGGATCGTCCAACCGCCCCCACTCCCAGCGACCGGCGCCGCGATCGCGTTTGCCGGTGCCGGCGGAGCCGGCAAGACAAGCTGCGCAGCGGCACTCGCAAGCGCTTACGCCAGCGCCAGCACGCTGACGGTATCGGCCCTGTCGCTCCACGCCCCGGACGGCGGGCGCGCGCTCGCGGAACTGCTTCGCGCCACGCGGGTCGGGGTCCATGCCGTCGACGGCGCACAGGCCGCGCGCGCCGTCACAGAGCGCCGGCACGGCGGTCTCGTGATCCTCGATACGGTCGCGGTCAGGCCGGGGGACCTCAGCGCGATGCGAGCGCTCGGCGCCGAGCTCGAGCCCCTGGCGCTCGATGCAATCTACATCGCGCTGCCTGCCACGCTGGGGCCGCAGGCCGCGCGCGGCGTGCTCGGCTCGTTCGCCGCGCTCACACCGACCGCGGTGGCGATCACGCACGCCGACGAGACCGATCAACTCGGTGTCGCGGTCGAGATCGCAGCGGCAAACCGGATCCCGCTCGTGTACGTCCATGCCGGAACGGATCCGAGGACCGCGCTGGGGGCTGTGGACGCCCTGGCGATTGCCACGCGGCTGCTGCCATGAGCGGACCCGCCCTGAGCTGGATGGTCAACCGGAGACCGACATCGGGCGTCCCGGGCAGCCTGACGATTGCGGACGGACAGGCACTGGCGGTGAGCATCTCGATGCGGGGCGAGGACATACTGCTCGTGCTGCTCGTCAACCCCGGACCATTGCTGAAAGCGCAGGAGGAGGAACTGGTGCTCGAGTCGATCACGTCGCGTGGACTCGTGCGCCTGCGCGGCAGCGTCGAGCACGTGGAGCAGGACCTCGTGCGGTTCCAGCCGTTCGCCGATCCCGAGCTGATCCAGCGCCGCGAGTTCGTGCGCGTGATCGCGCCGCAGCGCGTGAGGTTGGACGACTTGGCGGGACTCGTCGTCAACAGCCATTCGGTCAACATCAGCGGTGGCGGCATGCTCGTCTCCAGCAAGGATCCACCGCTCGCGATCCAGACCACCCTCCAGTTCAGCCTTGATCTCGGCCCCAGGCAAACGCCCGTGATCGGCACCGGCGAGGTCGTGCGCTCCGCCGAGGACGACCAGTTCGGGATCGTCTTCACTGAGATCTCCGACCTCGACCGTGACCGCCTGATCCGCTTCATCTTCGATCGTCAGCGCCGCGCCCTGGCGGTCACGCGCGGCGACTCGATCTGACCGCTCTGAACTTCGATGAGCGACGACAAGGCCAAGAAGGCGAACAAGGCGAAGTCCAAAGCCAAGCCGAGCGACAAGGACAAAGGTAAGGACAAGGCCAAACGCAAGGGCAAGGGCAAGGGCAAGCCCAACGGCAGCGACGGGGTATTCAGTGTCTCCGCGAACCCGCGCGCCAGAGCGAGCATTCGCCGCGTCAAGGGATGGGGCGGCCTCGCCGGGTTCGTGATCGCCGGCTGCCTCTCGCTTAGGGCGTCGGTGCCGATCGCCGGCGCCGGCGAACGCGCGCTGATCGCCGGCGCCGCCGGCTACCTGCTGATGTGGGCATGCAGCGTCACGATCTGGCGCCAGCTGATGATCGTCCAACTGCGCCAAGCCGCCGAAGAGGCGCGCCAGCGACAGGCCGAAGCGGCCGCCGTGGCCGCGGCACAGCCCACGATCGATCCGCGCAACTAGTGGGCCATCCTGCGATTTCCGGCTCTTAGGGCCGACCCATTAGGATCATCTTCCGATGCCATTGGACCCAATCCGCCCGATCACGCCCGGTGAGCGGCGCATCCCGGAGGTTCCTCCCTTGCCCCGGACCGCAGCGGTTGCGCGCGGTCGGGAGCAGGGCCAGGACGACAGGGGGGGCAAGCGCCGGCCCCGCCCGGATCCTCGCCGAGCGCCTGGACCGGCTTCTGAGCAATCCGGCAACGGCGCCGGTCCTCATATCGACATCACCGCCTAATCGGCAGCCTCACGCCGGTGGGCCAGTTTTCTGTAGGAAACCGCTCAAGTGCCCGCCGCCGCTGACGATAATCAGACCTAGAGGCCGACACGGAGTCGGTCGGGACAACCGAATAAGCACCCATCAAGGAGATAGGCATGTCCCTGATCATCAACACTAATACCGATGCGCTACTTGCGCATAACAACCTCGTCAACACCGACAACTCCCTGTCGCAGTCGATGGAGGACCTGTCGTCCGGCCTTCGCATCAACACCGCATCCGACGACGCAGCCGGTTACGCCATCACCGAGAGCCTCACCGGCCAGGTCAACGGCCTCAACCAGGCCTCGATGAACGCCCAGAACGCCGTGTCGATGGCGCAGACGGCTCAGGGCACCATGAACGACGTCGAGCAGATGCTGCAGCGCATCCGCGAGCTGGCCGTCGAGTACGGCAACGGCACGAACAACGTCACGGACCAGAACGCGCTGCAGTCCGAGGTGACGCAGCTGACCGCGGAGATCTCGCGCGTCGGTGCTACCGCCCAGTTCAACGGCATCGCCCTGTTCTCCAGCGGCACGGGCGCGACGGGGATGGCGACGATCAGCTTCCAGGTCGGCGCAAACGATGGTGACATCATCACTGTCACAACGGTGGCGATGGCCAGCATGGTCGGCGGCATCTCAGGACTCGAGGCCGCTGGTGGTGGTGTCGGTATCTCTTTGGGCAGTGGTGGCGTCCTCACCACGGGCATCCTCAGCACAATCGACTCTTACATCAGTAACGTTGCGTCGCAGGCATCCGAGTACGGTGCTGTTCAGAACCGCCTGAGCTACACGCTCGACAACCTTTCCACGTACTCGGAGAACCTGTCCGCGGCGCAGAGCAGCATCCAGGACGTCGACATGGCCTCAGAGGAGACGGAGTTCACCAAGAACCAGATCTTGGAGCAGGCGGGTATCTCGATGCTCGCCCAGGCCAACCAGTCTCCACAGATGGTCCTCAAACTGCTCGGCTAGCGCTTCCACTTTCGCCTGAACGGACGGCGCGCAAGCGCCGTCCGTCGGCGAGCCAAGCTCGGCGATCGGAAAGCGCGCGCTCGGTCGCTGGGAACACACCGCCCCGCATCCCCCAACACCGCGGGGCTATATACACCACATCCGATTCATCGAGGGAACCGGTAACGGAGGCGAGATGCTTGCATCTCGCCTCCGGGTGGTTAAGAGGGGCACTCTCAGGCGACTCGCCGCTCGGCTGCGTTGCACGCGCAGGCGGCCCACTTGTGGGCACCGGCGAGGAGATCCACCGGGAGCGTCGTACTCAAGAAGCGCCGGCCACTGCCGATATCTGTCGTTGATGAACCTTTGGCCGCTTTCGGCCGCCTTGTGAGTCAGCCGAGCCGGCGCCAGTTCGCAGGTGACACCTATCTTCCGGAGGCACTGTCCAAGCATGAGTCACACGTCAGATGCCCACCAGGTCCTCTTGTCGCCACACCCCCACAACGTCGCCTTGTCGCTTGGGTCGATCTGCGACGACGGAAGCGACCACATCAAGTGCAGTCTGATCACCGTCTTCTCCAGAACGGACTTCATCGGGCCCGACGAACCTCGAAACACGGAGCGGGCTAGCCGGACGAGCGGCGCGGAAGACCTCGATTTTGCGCGGGCCTTCTCGATGGCGCGTATCGATCTTGGACTGCCCGACTTGCCCCTGCGAACGGGCCTACCCGTCGAAACCGGTTGCACTGAGTTAGCGGACGCGACTGACATCGTATTCAATGCTCTGGCGGGGTTGCAATGGGATCAAGGCACGACGATATTCGCCCCAGGGGGCGAGGGAGGCCACGCCGACCACATTGCCTGCCGCGAGGCAGCCATCAGATTCGGCAAGCAATTGGGATTGCCCGTCATTTTCTACGCCGACATGCCGTATTGCATTCGGCCGCCGGCGCAAGTCGGTCCCGGCTACATCTTCGCTTCCGGTGACCGTGAGGCATGGTTCCGCGCCGTCAAATGTTACCCATCCCGGGCGGCACTGATCGAAGAGACCGTTCGACTAGCTGGTGGTGGTGACGGCGCGCCCCTAACGGGCGCCTACCTCCGCCCGGTCCAGCAGCATCGGCCAGCCGAGGGTGCGAGTATCACCACGCCCACGCCCACGCCCACTCCCAGGCTCACGCCCACGCCCACGCCGGCCGCCGGGCCGAGCCGGCCCTCGGCGAACCAACCGACGCCCTCGGATGGCCTGCTTACGCGGCTGACCGCTCTCGAGCAGCGACTCGCGATCAGCGACCAGCGCTCGCAGGCCATCCTGCAGCGGTTGGAGAGCTTCGCTGCTGAGTCAGCTGTCGACCGGGCAGCGGTCCGCGAGCTCCGAGACTCGGTTCACTACGTCGCCCG
>JBKQKK010000262.1:0-6963 GCA_052147535.1 Solirubrobacteraceae bacterium
ACCACCCGCCCCCTACCCGCGGAGCGTTTGCTGCAACCCCGCGATGGCCGCAGACTCACCCGAAATCGTGACCGCTCGGGGCCGGCGTGGCTCGCGTTCCGAGGCCCTCCTGTGAGCCGCTCGGCGCTTGCAGCTACCTGCGTCCCTGATAAGGATGGACTCACCCGGTCGCTGGGACAGGCGGCGGTGACCACGTCGGCGGCATTCGCGCTATCCGAGCGAAGCAGGGCGCTCGTCCTCGGCAGCGAGATGCTCGTCCTCACACGAAAGCGCGACTCGCGGGCTGCTCCGAGCGTGGCCGATCGTCGAATTGAGGAACGTCGTCCCTTTGCGCCACAAGCAACCACGTCGATCTCGGCCTCGAGGTCGTAGGTTTCATCGAGTGCTTGCGGGCGTCCAGCAAGCACTCCGCTCCGTCAGCGGCAAGAGTCGGCGCATCGCTGGTGGCGATGCCGCACATCGTGGACGCGTATCGATCACCCTGATCGCCTCGGGCTCGCGAGCGCTGCCGTCGCATCACACAAGCCGGCCCTCGGCTGGCACGCACATCTGCGCTGCTTGCTCGGGAGCGCCGCGTCAGCTAATTCCACTCGGAATCGTCACAGCTCCTTCAGCGGCATTGCGGTGGTCTCGTCTCTTTGGATCAGACCGCTGCTTCTCGCCGATAGCAGGGCCCGCGCGACGGTGTGCAGAATCGCCGATCTGCCTATGTATCGCGTCCTGCATGCCGTCGGCCGCCTGGCAGGGAACGGGCTCCGATCGTGGACGAAGCCGATGCGCAACATGCCGCGCGATGCTGGCGACAGAACGCGCCTCATCGCCTCACGCTTGCCCCTGGGGCGATGCGCGTTCGCCACGATTGGCCCTGGTCAGCCTGCGCTAGATGGATAACCCATTCGCGGCCAACCGGTCGCCTCGCTAGCGCGAATCCGTAGAGTTCTCAGATTCCTCCGGCTACCGCTAAACGCGGAACTCTCGCCCCATGAGTGCTGGCATCCCGGAATGGAGTAGCGGAATAGCCTCAGTGAGCCAAGCCGCGAAGCGCGGAATCCAGGCTATGGCAGGTTCGGTCTCGGTCTTTCGGTGATACGGGTAGTCTTCGTTGATGATGATGAGCGTTGAGCTGAGCGAGCTGCTCGGCCGGGCGCGGGTTATCGATATGAGCTACCCGCTCAGCACCGAGTTTCCGCTGTTTCCTGTGTACGACCCGGTGCGCGTAGTTCAGAAGTTCACCTGTGCACGAGATGGCTTTTTCGTCAACTCTTGGACATTCGATGAGCACTGCGGCACACATGTGGATGCGCCGGCCCACTTCCGCGAGGGAGCGGCGACGGTGGACCTCATCCCGCCGGCTGAACTGATCCTTCCGGTCGTCGTGGTCGACATCCGCGCCCGGGTTGAACGCGACCACGACGCGATGGTCACGCCCGACGACGTCCTCTCCTGGGAGCGGCGCCATGGCCGGCTTCCCGGGCGCTGCGCGCTGTTTGGGCTGACTGGCTGGGGGGCTCGGGCGTACGACTCCGTCGCGTATTTGAACACCGATTCGATCGGCACGATGCACGCTCCGGGTTTCAGCGCCGAGGTGACCGAGTTTCTCAAGCGCGAGCGCCCGGGGGTGCGCGCGATCGGGCTCGACACGCCGAGTCTCGATATCGCCGCGAGCGCTGACTTTCCCGCTCATGTCAACTGGTTGCCGAGTGGTCGCTACGGGCTCGAGAACCTCGCCAACCTCGAGCAGATCCCTCCGACGGGCGCGGTGGTCGTCGTAGGGGTCCCGGCGCTCAAGGGAGGCAGTGGTGGCCCTGCCCGCGTTCTAGGTCTCGTCGCGTAGCCGCGCATCGGCAGTCGATCGGTTGCGAGCCGGTGCGTCGTCGACTGGCCGCGTTGAGTCCAGCTGCTCCCTGATTCTCGATGCCCTAGCTTCCCAGCCAGCGAGACCGAGGCGGTCGTAGACCTCTAGCGCGCCTCCGAGCAGCTCTCCAGCTCGCAATACGTCGTCCGGCTCCCCACGCGCGGACAGCATTCGCGCATGCTCAACCTGTGTGTGAGCCACGCAGGGAGCAGACCGGAGGCGTCGGTTCATCGCGACGGCTTCGTCGAAGTGCACCTCGGCCTGCTCCCAACATGACATCAGCGTTGCGAGCATGCCCAAGCTGCGCGACACCGAGCCGACGCAGATCTCGGGGCTGGACGCGCAACGGCCCACAAAGGGCGCCAGAAGGTCGTACAGGACCGTCGCGCGATCGGAATCTCCGAGAAAGACGCACACCTCCGTCAGCATTGCAAGCGAGAACAGCCAGTTGTTCTCGCGCGGCACGGCGAAACCCGCCGCCGCGAGTGCGTCGAAGCCACTCCGTGCCTCGCCCTCGTCCCCGAGCTCAGCTTGAACGCAAGCGAGCACGCAGCGCCACATCGGGTACCACGTGTACTCGGCGGCCATGCGGCTGACTATGTCCGCGATTTCGAGCAGACGGCCTTGGTCGCGCCGCACGGCAAAGGTTTGGAGTCTGAAGCAGTTGAGCGCCTCGTCGGGAAAGGCTTGCTGGCCGTGCTGCAACCCTTCGGCGAGGCTCTCCTCAGCCGCTTCGAGCTGTCCATCGAGAAGGGCGTGGAGAGTGCGAATCAGGCTGATCAGCCACAGCTGAACGGGCTGGCGGAGCTCTTGGGCGAGACGTAGCTGGGCGTCGAGCTGTGCCGGCGCGGTGCGCTCGCCGAGCTCAATGAGCGCCAGGGAGCGCAACGCCCCACCCTCCACGACGCGCTCCTTGTCACCAACGCGGTTCGCCAGGCGGGCAAGCTCGTCGGCTATCACTATCCGCTCCCGGGGATTCTCTGGCCACCACGCTGCCGCATAGCTGCCGTTGAGCGCGTAAGCGAGCGCGTCTGGCTCGCCAACCCGGGTCGCGACCTCGACCGCCTCTCGGCTGAAGGCGAACCGCGGCTCGCGATCGAATTCGTCTCGCTTCGCACACGCCAGCCGGGCGAGCAGCCGCGCCCGGAGCGCGCAGTCCCCCGCTCCCACCGCGGTTAGGCCATCCTCGAGCAGTGGGATCAGGCGCTCGTCGCCTCCGGCACGGGCGTAGACAAGCCGCCCGCCGTACCCGAGCGCCGCGCGCGCCAACTCATCGCTAAGCCCGAGCCTTCTCGCGAGCTCCGCGGCTTGCAGGAACGTGTCCTTCGCGCCCGCGCTGTCGCCGGATCGGATCTTGGCTTCGCCGACCGCGAGCAACAGCCCGCAACTCGTGCGCTCCTCCCCGGGCCGCAACTCGTTGGCTTCCAACGCCGTCGAATAGAGTCGCAGCCCCTCCTCGAAAGCCAATGACGCAACCGCCCGCTCGGCCGCCGATTGTGAATATCGGACCGCCGCATCGGCGTCGCCGAGAGGCAGCGCGCGGAAAAAGTGATGAGCCAGCTCCGCCAGGTGAGGCTCGCGGTTGCCGCAGTAGATCGTTTCGAGCACTTCGGCCGCGCGCTGGTGAAGCCGTAGGCGCTCGTTCATGCCGAGCTCGCCGTAAAGGCTGTCGCGGATCAACGCGTGCGAGAAGCGCAAGCGTCCCCGGCCAGCCGGAACGTCCCCGATCACTCGAGCTGCGAGCGCCTCATCGAGCAGACCGAGCAGCTCCTCGCCGGAACGCTGGCTGACCTGCTCGAGCGCGTCGAGCCGGAACTCCCGGCCCAGAATCGAGGCCACCGACAGCAGACGCTTGCAATCGCGTGAGAGATGATGCAGGCGGCGCGCGATCACTTCGCGCATACCCTGAGGGATGCTCGCCCGCCACGGCGCGCTCGCGGCTTCCTCGAGGCGACCCTCAGAAGCGAGGAGACGCACCAGCTCGTTGACGAACAGCGGGTTGCCTTCCGTCTCACCGTGCACCGCAACGGCCAGGCCTTCACTCGGCGACGCGCCCACGATCAGCTCGATGCAACTAGCCACCGCCGGCAATGCCAGTCCGCCAAGTCGCACGAGGCGAGCGATCGGCTCTCGTCGAAGCTCCGCCACTGTCACACTCAGCGCGTCGTCCGGACCCGCCTCGGTGTCTCGGTAGGCAACCAGCAGCACGATCCGCGCTTCGCCCAGCTCACGGGCGAGAAACCGCAACAGCAGCAGCGACGGTGCGTCGGCCGCGTGCAGATCATCGATCACCAGGACCAGCGGCTGCGCCTCGCTGACGGCGCGCAGGAAGGACGCCGTCGAGTCGAACAGCCGAAACCGCGCGCCGTCTGAGTCAACCGAAGGTAGCGGTGGCAGATCGGGGAACAGCTCGTGAAGCTCGGGGAGCATCTGCGCGACGTCCGTCGCGCCTGGCCCAAGCTCACGGCGAACCTGCTGCTTCTCGCCGTCGCGGATATAAGCCCGAAGGGCCTGCGCCCAAGGCCAATACGCAGGCGCCCCACCGGCCTCCCAGCAACGACCCCACAGCACCCTCGCCCCGCGCCCAATCGCCACCGAGGTCACCTCGTCCGCCAGCCGGCTCTTGCCGATTCCCGGCTCGCCCGCCAGCAGGAACAAAGATGGCCGCCGCGCGAGCGCGCCTTCGAGCCCGCCCAACACCTCGGCTAGCTCACGCTCGCGCCCCACGAACGAACCCCCCGACGGTCCCGCATCAGATACACGGCGGATCTCGCTGCGCTCAACCACCCACCTCGGTCCAATCGCGCCCGGCGCCCATTCGAGCCTCGCGTCCTGCGCAAGAATCGACCGCTCGAGCTCACGCAGCCGCGCACCCGGTTCGATCCCAAGCTCCTCGACCAGCGCGCGCCTGGCGCTCTGGTAGGCGTGCAGCGCGTCCGCCTGTCGGTCGCAGCGATACAGCGCGAGCATCAGCTGCCCACGCAGGCGTTCACGGTAGGGGTGCTCGGCGATCAGCGGCTCGAGCGTCCCTATCACCGCGGAGTGATCGCCACGGCCCAGGTCCGCGTCGATGCGATCCTCCAGCGCAGCCAGCCGCGCCTCCTCCAAGCGCGCGACCTCCGACTGCGCGAAGGACTCGTACGCAAGGTCAGCGAGCGCCGCACCACGCCACAGGCCAAGCGCCTCGCGCAACAGCTTCGCAGCACCCGCGGGATCGCCCTCGCTCAGCGCCCGGCGACCATCGGCGGCCAGGCGTTCGAACTCATCGACATCGAGCTGGCCCGGTGCGAGCGAAAGCCGATACCCGCGACCGTGAGTCACGAGCACGTCCTCACCGATCAGCTTGCGCAGCCGCGAGATGTACCCCTGCAACGTCTTCGCGGCGGTAAGGGGAGGACGCTCCCCCCACAACTCGTCGATCAACCGCTCGCTCGAGAGCAGCTCGCCACGATGGATCAGCAAGATCGCCAGCACCGCGCGCTGCTTGGCCCCTCCGAGGGGCCACACAGCATCCCGCTCGGCCACCTCGAGCGGACCAAGGATGCGAAATTGCACGGCTCACCCCCGAGATTAGCTGCGCCGACCTTAGCACCCCCAGAGCCCACCGCGCCCCTGCGACCTCCAGCCTCACACCGCTCCTCCTACCGACTTACCACCGTTTGCCACCACGCGCCCACCGGCGCCGGGCACAGTCTGCCTCGCAACCGACCGCACCGACGGTCGACCAACAACAAGGGGAGGTCCACATGACCCACCACCGCATCACAACCACGATCGCGCTGGCACTCGTGCTCGCCGCCGCCGCGCCGGTGGCGTACGCCAACCCGGCGCCGCTCGCGCACGCCGAAGCCGCGACCGCGAACACCTCGTCCCATAGCCAGCCGAGCACCGGGCCGTGCTCGGAGGTCTGCTCCGGCGACGGCTACGGGTCCGTGAAGACAACGGCCGCCGACCCCACCTACACGGGGCCGTGCTCGGAGGTCTGCTCCGGCGACGGCTACAGCATGGTTCACCTTACGACCGCTAACCCGGCCAGCACCGGGCCGTGCTCGGAGGTCTGCTCCGGCGACGGCTACAGCATGGTTCACCTCACGACCGCTACCCCGGCCAGCACCGGGCCGTGCTCGGAGGTCTGCTCCGGCGACGGCTACGGACCCCTGACAATGCCCGCGTCAACGCGAGCCTTGTCGGGCGCAGCCGTTCCGTATGGTGCGCGGCCTCGCTCGGAGGTCGTCTCCATCGGCTCCGCGACTCCCAACGTCCCGGCGACAGTCGTGCACGTCGTCGCTCCCGACGGCAGCTTTCACTGGGACGACGCCGGGATCGGAGCCGGCAGCATCCTCGCGCTGACACTGCTCGGCCTCGGCGGCGTGTTCGCTGCGACTCACCACCGCGGCCGACAAGGTCAGTCATGATCCGCAGCCCGTTTCCCGACATCGAGATCCCGGACCTGTCCTTCACTGACTTTGTTCTCGCTGGTGCCGTGAGGCTGGGCGATAAGCCGGCGTTGATCGACGCGCCGAGCGGCCGGACGATCACCTACACGCAACTGGCGGACTCGGTTCGCGCGGTCGCCGCGGGCCTCGCCGACCGGGGGTTTGGCAAGGGCGAGGTGTTCGCCCACTACGCCCCCAACCTGCCGGAGTATGCGGTCGCCTTCCACGCGGTCGCGACGATCGGTGGGGTGAACACGACCGCCAACCCGCAGCTGACCGCCAACGAGCTCGCAACGCAGCTGAGGGACTGTCGCGCGCGCCTTTTAGTGACGGTGCCGGAGCTGCTGGAGAAGGCGACCGCCGCGGCCGAACAGGCCGGTGTCGAGGAGATCTTCGTCTACGGCGAGGCAGAGGGCGCAACGCCGTTCGGATCGCTGCTTCTGACTGGCAGGCGGCCGCCGGAGGTCGAGATCGATCCCGCCAACGATCTCGTCGCGCTCCCGTACTCCAGCGGCACGACGGGGCTACCCAAGGGCGTGATGCTCACGCACCGCAACCTCGTCGCGAACATCTGCCAGTGCACCCACCCGAACGTCTCGCCGAAGGACGAGGCTGAGTTTCGGAATGAGCGCGCGATCGCGGTGCTGCCGTTCTTTCACATCTACGGGCTCC
>JBKQKK010000263.1:0-5015 GCA_052147535.1 Solirubrobacteraceae bacterium
TCGCGACAGCTGCTATATTCAGGGTATGGCTAAGCGTGGCGGCGCGTCTCATGTAGCCACAATCAAGACGAAGGGAAAGGGCGACGTCTGTTATACGTCCTACGTCTTGCGTCGCTCCTACCGCGACGAGCACGGCAAGGTCCGTCACGAGAACCTCGGGAACCTCTCGCACCTGCCGATCGAGGCGATCGACGCGATCCGAGCGATCCTCGCGGGCCGGCGGCTGGTCGATCTCGACGAGGGGTTCGAGATCAGGCGCTCACTTCCGCATGGTCACGTCGCGGCGGTGCTGGGGGTGCTGCGTGATCTTGATCTGGAGCGGCTGATCTCCCGCGAGCGCTGCCGTGAGCGTGACCTGTGTGTCGCGATGATCGCCCAGCGGCTGCTCTCACCGTGCTCGAAGCTGTCAACCACGCGGGTGGTTCACCAGACGACACTCGCCGGCGAGCTTGAGCTCGGCGAGGTCACTGAGGCTGAGCTGTTGGCGGCGATGGATTGGCTGTTTGAGCGTCAGGAGCGGATCGAGGGTACGCTCGCGCGCCGGCATTTGCAGGGTCAGGGGTTCGTGCTGTATGACCTGTCCTCAAGCTACCTGGAGGGGCGCTGTTGTGAGCTTTCAGCGATCGGGTACTCGCGCGATCCTAAGCCCTCAAAGCGCCAGATCAGCTACGGGCTGTGTTGCGCGCCCGGGGGGCAGCCGATCTCGATCGAGGTGCACGCTGGTAATACCGGGGACCCGACCACGCTGGCGCCTGCGGTGGAGCGCGTCAAGGCGCGCTTCGGGATCGAGCACCTGGTGTTCGTCGGCGATCGCGGGATGATCACCGAGGCGCGGGTGAAGGCGCTCAAGCAGCAGGACGTTGGGTTCATCACCGCGCTCAGGGCTCCGCAGATCCAGGCGTTAACGCTCGCGCCCAGCTTCCAGCTCTCGTTGTTTGACGAGCGCGGGCTGTGCGAGGTCGTCTCCCCGGAGTTCCCCGGCGAGCGCCTCGTGATCTGTCGCAACCCGGCGGTCGCGGCCGAGCGCGCGCGCAAGCGCGAGGAGCTGCTGACGCGCACCGAGGTCGAGCTTGACAAAGTCCAAAGGATGGTCGAAGGACCGCGTGGGACGCTGCGGAACGCGCCCGCGGGCAAAATCGGCGAGCGCGCCGGGCGCGTTGTCAACAAGCGCAAGATGGCCAAACACTTCACCCTCGAGATCGCCGACGGCAGCTTCGGCTACCGGCGTAACCAACCGCAAATCGAGCAACAGGCGTCCTTTGACGGGATCTACGTGATCCGCACCGGCGAGCCACCGAGCAGGATCGGGTCCGCTGCCGTGGTGCGCGCGTACAAGCAGCTGAAAGTCAACCAGCACGCGTTTCGCGAAATGAAAACACCGCTTGAGATCCGACCTATCCACCACCACCTCGATGACCGCGTCCGCGCGCACGTGTTCCTCTGCATGCTGGCCTGCTACGTCCAGTTCGAGCTCGCGCGCCGGCTCGCGCCGATGCTGTTCACCGACGACACGCCAGTGTCCGCCGCTGACCCGGTCGCGGCCGCCCAACGCTCACCACAAGCAGCCGCCGAAGCCGGCAGCGCCCGCACCGCCGACGGCCAACCAGCACACAGCCTCAAAGACCTGCTCGCCGACCTCGGCACGGTCTGCCGCAACGAAATCCGGATCGGCGACAGCGAACACACCTTCCCGCGCCTGACGACACCGACCATGCTCCAGGCCAACGCCTTCGAGCTGCTCAGCGTCAAGCCCAGCAAGTAGCCAGACCACAACCGCCCGGAACTGCGCAAAACACCTCATTTCCGGGCGATTTGCTGCCCAACCACCGAAAACCTCCGCTTAGTGCAAGCGTGAGCGTCGGCAACGGGTTTGATGCCGACGCCGACGACGCGCCAATGATCGCGGCGGCGGCTGCGGTGATGGTCGCAGCAGTTGCAATACGGCGGATTCTGTTCACGGTCATGATCGTCCTTCCTGGATGAGGTAGCTGGGTTGGCGCTGGTTCGTAAAACGCGGTGCGCCGGCTTGGTTGCGGTCCGGCTGGTCTGTGGAGGGGCTGTTGGCGGACACGCTCTCACGGACTCGCCCGGTTGTCGTCAGACGGGTCGGCGATTCGCGTCGTCCGGTGGGTGATTCGGTGAGGCCGGTCGGCGGACCGGGGTCATCTCCTGGGAGGACGCGGGTCCTACCTCGGGAGGACCTGGCTCACCGTGAAAGACGATGCGCGGCGGGTGACCGAGCGCTACGGTCTCGCGCATGACCACCACGAGCAGGCTCATGAAGCGCGCTCGCCTGGTCGATCTGCGTGGGCTTGACGTGGCCGCTGCGGCGGTGCTCGCGACCTTCGCGGTTGGGGTGGAGGTGGCGAGGCATGTGGGTGCGGTCCCGGTGGTCGCCCTGTTGGTGTGCGCGGCGACGGTGGCGTGGCGGCGGCGAGCCTCGGCAGCGGCGTGCCTGATCGCTCTCGCCGGCGTCGCTGTGTTCCAGCACGCTGGCGGGACGCGGCACCTTCAGATCGTGACGATCGTCGTCGCGCTCGACTACTACATGCTCGGGCGCCACACCGGCGAGCGCGGGTGGGGACCGTCGGCGGTGCTTCTGCTCACCGTCCCGGTCGCGGTGATCGCCACCGGTCCTGAGGGCTCGAACGTCGGTGGCGTTCTCACAGCCGCGCTGCTTGGGTGCTGCCGTTCGGCGCCGGGTGGGCAATTGCCAGGCGGCGTCCTGGCGCACGAGCTACGCATCAACAACGAGCGGCTCGCGCGCGAGCACCGGGAGCGTGTTCGCTTGGCGGCAGGCGAGGAGCTCACCCGCGTCGCCCGTGAGCTGCACGACATCGTGGCCCACAACGTCAGCGTGATGGTGATCCAGGCGGTGGTGGCTCGGCGCGTCGCCGGCCAGGACCGCGAGGTCGCACGAGAGGCGCTGCGCTCTGTCGGGAGCTGCGGGCGCGAGGCGCTCAGCGAGATGCGCCGGATGATGGGCGTGCTGCACCGAGACGAGATCGAACCGGCCGGCGAGCGGCCGGGTCTTTCGCAGCCGGAGACGCTGGCGTGAAGGACGCGGGCGTCGGGTGTTCCGGTGCAGCTGGTGATCGAGGGCGAGCCTTGCCGCGTTCCACGTGGGATTGACCTGACCGCCTTCCGGGTTGTGCAGGAGGCGCTCACGAACACGCTCAAGCACGCAGGGCCCGCCTCTGCCCAAGTCACGGTCAGGTACGCGCCCAGCGCACTCGAGCTCGAGATCTCCGACACCGGACGCGGACCTGGACGCACGTTGGGGAGCTCGAAGAACGGTGGTCACGGACTTGTGGGAATGCGGGAACGGGTGATCCTCTACGGCGGTGATCTGCGGGCCAGCAAGCGCCGCGGCGGCGGTTTCCAGGTAGTCGCTCGGATCCCCATCAATGAGGCGCCGGCAGCGTGAAGCGTTCGTCGACACGACGCTGGTCACAAGGACCATGGTTCGACCGGACGATCGCTCTGACGCTGCTGATCGCCTGCGAGATCGAGCTGCTCTTCGACCCCCATCGTGGTGGGCCGCTCCCGCTCGAGGTACTGCTGCTCGCGGGGATGACGATCCCGATCGCTTGGCGGCGCACAGCACCCCTGGGCGTGGCCTGCGTCGTGGTAGCGGTGATCGTGCTCGCGTCGATCAATCCGATCAACGTGCTCGACCTGGCGGCCGTGCAGGTCGTTCTCTTCATACCGCCCTACTCGGTCGCCGCGTACGAGTCGCGCACGCGGGCGCTGATCGGGCTCGCGGTGTGCGCGGGAGGGCTGGAATTGGCGGTGGTGATCGGTCAGGCAGGCGCCGGCTCCGCGATCTTCGTTCTCGTCATATGCGCGGCGTCGTGGGGGACCGGCAGGGCGTTGCGCTCCCGTCGCGCGCTAGCGGCGAAACTGCGGCGCACGGCCGAGCGGATCGCGAGCGAGCGTGAACATCGAGAGCGGCTCGCGGTCGCCGACGAACGCACCCGGATCGCCCGCGAACTGCAAGCCGTGGTCGCACGCAGCGTCGCCGCGATGATCGTTGAGAGCGATGCGGCGCAGCGCCTGCTAGACATCGATCCAGCCCAAGCGGACACCGCCATGGCTGAGATCGAGCAAACGGGCCGCGGAGCACTCGACGAGATGCGGCGCATCCTCGGCGTCTTACGCGATCCCGGCAACGAGGCCAGCCTAACCCCGCAGCCAGGAGTCGGAGCACTACACGAGCTAATCGAATGCGCGCGAGCGACCGGACGCGAAGTCGAGCTGCAGGTGCAGGGCGAACCTCGCCCGCTCCCGGCGAGCGTCGACCTCGGCATCTACCGGATCCTCCAAGAGGTGCTAGCCACCGCCCCCGACGCCACCGAGCTCGCGGCGCCGGTCGTTGTCACGCTCTGGTTCGGTGAGGCCGACCTCGCGCTCGACGTGACCACCGGTGGTCTGGCCCCAATCAGCTGGCCGACGGTCACGATGCGCGAGCGGGTGGCGCTGTGCGGCGGCGAACTTGAGCTCGACCCGGGAAATGGCGAGCGCGAGCGGATGCGGGTCCGGATGCCAGGCGCGCTAGAAGGTGCGCTCGCGTGAGCGTCCGCGTCCTGATCGCCGACGACCAGCAACTCGTCCGCACTGGATTTCGTCTGATCCTCGAGTCCGAGCCCGACATCGAAGTCGTCGGCGAAGCCACCAACGGACGCGGCCGTGGCGCTCGCGCGCGAACAACGGCCCGACGTCGTGCTGATGGACATCCGCATGCCAGAGCTCGATGGGATCGAAGCGACGAGGCAGCTGACCGCCCGTCACGGCGACCCGCCAACGCGCGTGTTGATCCTCACCACATTCGACCTCGACCAGTACGTGTTCGATGCGCTCCGCGCCGGCGCCAGCGGCTTCCTCCTAAACGGAGGTTTTCGGTGGTTGGGCAGCAAATCGCCCGGAAATGAGGTGTTTTGCGCAGTTCCGGGCGGTTGTGGTCTGGCTACTTGCTGGGCTTGACGCTGAGCAGCTCGAAGGCGTTGGCCTGGAGC
>JBKQKK010000264.1:0-3505 GCA_052147535.1 Solirubrobacteraceae bacterium
ACGGACGGACCTCCACCACCCCGCCGAGGCGAGCCGCGGGGCAGCGAGCAGCAATCTCGAGCACCGGATCGAGACTCTCCGCCTCGAACAGGTAGAAGCCGCCAAAGACCTCCTTGGTATTCGCAAACGGGCCGTCCGTGATCAACGTCTCGCCGCCCTCGACGCGCACCGCGCTCGCAGTCTCGACCGACTGCAGCTGAGCACCCCCAATGTAACCCGGGAGCTCCGCGATCGCGAAATACTCCGCCGTCATCTGCTCCCGCTCCGCAGCGCTCAGCGCCTCATAGGTACCTGGCTTCTCATAGACCAACACCGCGAACTGCATACGCCCTCCTTGAAGATCGTTATAAACCCTACGACGAACAGACACCGCCGCAGGGGACAAAGCCTCCACTGGACCAGCCGGCCCGGCGCCGCTGTGGCGCTCCTCGCCACGAGCCAGTCCGACGGCCGGCACGATGACGGCGATGGGCCTGGCCTGACGCGCTCTTCCACACAAGCGTGCCGAGCAGGACGCGTGAGGTCGCCGGCGAGATGCGCGTCCGACCACGAAGGCAGGTCTGGGGCTGGTCGTATGCGCCGGCCCGAGCGTTGCTGCTCCGCATGGCGGGGCCACGGAGGCGCCGTGCCCGCTTTGCTCTCGGAGGCGGTAGCACCGGTCGGGCCGCGAGATCGCTGAGTTCGTTTCGAGCCAGCAGCGCCACCGGGGACCGGGGACCAGGGGGCGGTAGGGTCGGCGGGAGGCGCCTGGGCCGCACGGCGTAGCCGACTGGCCTGGTTTCCTGCCGTCGCCCGGGCTTAAACGAAGGTTCGCGCATTTCCGGCTCGCATGAAAGCTGTCCCCTCAGCGTGCGCCCGTTCGTCGTTAGGGCGACAATCCACTCTCCTCCGTAGGAGGTTCCAGATGAAGTACGCCATGTTGATCCACGAAAAGCCCGGCTACGTCGAGGCGCTGGCTGAGGACGAGCAAAAGGCGGTGTTCGCCGAGTACATGGCGCTGGCGGAGGACCCGCGCGCCCGGGGCGGTGCGCAGCTTCAGCCGATCGAGACCGCCGCGACGGTGCGTGTGCAGGACGGCCGGACGCTGACAACTGACGGCCCGTACGCCGACACCAAGGAGGTGTTCGGTGGCTACTACGTGTTCGAGGCGGACAACCTCGACGAGGCGATCGAGCTGGCGGCGCGGATCCCGGCGGCCCGTCTCGGCGGCGCGATCGAGGTCCGGCCGTTGGTGGAGCGCTAGCGCTGCTGGACGAGGTTTTCCGAGACGAGTGGGGGCGGGTCTTGGCCTCGCTGGTCGGTTTCCTTCGCGATTTCGATCTCGCTGAGGAGGCCGCCCAGGAGGCGTTCGCGGTCGCCGCGGAGCGCTGGCCGCGTGACGGAGTCCCGGCCAACCCTGGCGCTTGGCTGACGCTCACCGCGCGCAACCGTGCGATCGACCGGATCCGACGCGAGCGGACGCTGGCCGAGAAGGCCCGTCAGCTGGAGGTGCCTGAGGTGACGATGGACGAATTTGACGACACGGTGATCGAGGACGAGCGGCTCGAGCTGATCTTCACCTGCTGCCATCCCGCGCTGGCGCTCGAGGCGCAGGTTGCGCTCACACTGCGGGCGCTCGGTGGGCTGACGACAGAGGAGATCGCGCGCGCGTTCTTGGTCTCCGAGGAGGCGATGAAGCGGCGCCTATCGCGTGCGAAGGCGAAGATCAAGGCGACCGGGATTCCGTTCGCCGTCCCGGCTGAGCATCTGCTGCCCGACCGCGTGGATGCGGTGCTGGCGGTCGTGTACCTGATCTACAACGAGGGCTACTCGGGCCGTATCGACCTGGCGGGCGAGGCGATCAGGCTGGGCCGTGTGCTCGCCGTGCTGATGCCTGACGAGCCGGAGGTGCACGGACTGTTGGCGCTTATGCGGATCCAGCACGCGCGGCGTGAGGCGCGGTTCTCCGGCGAGGAGCTGGTGTTGCTCGAGGACCAGGACCGGTCGCTGTGGGACGCGGAGGAGATCGTCGCCGGGCGCACCGCGCTCGCGCGCGCGCTCGCGCTGCGCGGCCGCGGGCCGTACGTGCTCCAAGCCGCGATCGCCTCGCTCCAGACCGAGGAGCGGATCGACTGGAACGAGGTCGCCGCGCTATACGGCCAGCTCGCGCAGATCACGCACTCGCCAGTGGTCGAGTTGAACCGCGCGGTCGCAGTCGCCCAGGCCGGGGCAACCGAGCAGGCGCTCGAGATCGTCGACGGCCTCGACCTCGACGACTACCAGTACCTGCACTCCACCCGCGGCGAGTTGCTGCGTCGCCTCGGCCGGCCCGTCGAAGCACGCGCGGCGTACGAACGGGCGCGGAAGCTCGCCCGCTCAGAGCCCGAGCGTCGCTTCCTCGCGGGCCGGATCGCCGAGCTGTAGGCCGCTTCGGCCAATAGCCGGCCGACGCACCGTGGCTGTCCCCTCGGCGCCCGCCCGTTCGTCGTCAGTGCGTAGCGATCACACGACCCGGGAGGACAGCGAGATGACCCAGCCACGCACCCACACCACACGCGAGCTCGACAGCGTAGGGGCGACGGGATCGAGGTCCGGCTGCTGTGGTGTCAGAACGACGGCCACGTGACGGTGGGAGTCACCGACACCAAGGCGTTGGACATCACAAGCCGGTCCGGCGCCGGGCCCACGCCGAAACCCAGCGAGACATTGAGTGCCTCACGATGAGCAGCGTCGAGCTCCGCGAACTGCTCGTGCAGAGGAAGGAGGAGCTGGTGCAGCCCCGCGTAGGGGACGTCAGCCTCAAACTCGACTCCCCCGGCACGGAGAACCTTAGTGCCGGCCAACGAAGCGACGTCATCCGTGGCATCCAAGAGCACCGTCTTACCGACCCCGGGCTCGCCGAACAGTAGCAACGCGCCTCCGTCCGTCCGAGCCCGATCGAGAAACACCCGGATCAGCTCAAGCTCGCCATCGCGACCGACGAGTCCCCTTCGTGCACCGGGCTGCGGCGCCTCAGCGTTGCCCGCTACGGGCGGTCCGGACCGCTCGATCACCTCGCGACCAGATTACCGACAAGTCGCAAGGGCGACCACCGCTTACCCTAGACGCCGCCCGCCCTCGTCGCGTTTGAGCAGGTCGACTTACCTGTTCTATCGATTGGCTGCAAGCGGAGCTAGCAGCTCGATCCCGACTGCAGCGTTCTCCTCGGGACTCCCGAGCCAATAGCCGTACCTAGCGGCAACCGCGGCCAGACGTTCGAGGTCATCGGGGGTGGGCGGCTCGGGTGCCGCGTGGATCGGCTTTCCCGCCTCTTGGAAGAACCTCGCGAGCCGCGGCGTGGTGATCATCAGGTCGATGACGGGGTCCTCGGTGTCGTTGCGCCAGGCGTGAGGGGTTCCGGGCTGTACGTGGACGTAGTCTCCGGCGTGCACTTCGTGCCATTCGGCTCGGTCCGCGCTTCGTATCAGGACTTGCTGTGTGCGAGCGAGCACGAGGAACGACTCGGTATCCGGGTGGCTGTGGAGGG
>JBKQKK010000265.1:0-5139 GCA_052147535.1 Solirubrobacteraceae bacterium
ATCCCAGCCGTGGGCGCAATCGAACAGCCCATGCAACAGAACCAACGGGCGGCCCGCCCCGGCCCACGTAAGCGCTGACAGCTGCCGGCCGCCGGGGAGCGGCACGCTCACCCGTCGTCCTACGCGCGAAACAGCGCAACTGCGATGGAGCGCCGCAATGGACATTGTGTTGTCGAGCACATTACGCCGATCAGGGCCCGCGCGGAGTTTGCGACCCGGTGATGCCGGCTACGGGCTGCGCGCCGCCAGATCGCTTCGCGAGGATCGAGAGACCTTTCCGGCCCGTGCACCGGCACTCCAGCTCGAACTCGCGCGGACGAAGTCCCGCGGGCGAAGTCCCGCGGACGAAGCCCGGCGGGTCCCAGGCGGCTCAGCCTGCCGCGATCAGTTGTGCGGCCAGGGACTCCCCGGCTGGCACGGAGATCTGCGTAGGACCACGCGGATAGCCAAGCCGCGTCGCCGCATCCCAAGCTCAGGGGTCTTCATCGTGCTCGCCGCCGCTGGGGCGGCCGTCGCCTGCGTCGCGCGTCGGGTTGTGCGTGTCCAGCATCATCGTCGTGGTCTTTAGCGAGGCCGGCTGATCGCGACTCGAGGACCTCGGCGTCCGCTGTGCCCGATCTGAGCCGCCCGCGCGCTTGGGGGACGTGACGGTAACTGCCGAGGTTCTCATCGACGACGCGCTCGCTCAGCGGCAATCGGCGTCGTTCGCCGTCGCCGTGAACGGCTTTGAGGGTCATTCTGGCCATTGGCGTCTCCTTTCAGTGGTCGGACGGTGATTGAGGGCTCCCAAGCGAGAGCCGGACAAAGGTGGCAGGGTGTTTGGGAGGGCCGGGAGTGGACCCGGCGGCGATCAGGGGCGACGGGACGCGTCGAGTCCGATCGGCGGATGCGGCGCATCGGGTCACGGGCGCACACGCGCCCCGTGCGCTAGCAGCGGTTCAGGTCAGCAGAGCTCGAAGCCGGCAACAACGCGCGCGGGGTCGCATGGAACGAGCCACACGGCGTTCTGACTGGCAGTCTTGTTTGCACGATCACGAAGCTAGCGATCACGCGCCGACATGTCAACGGGCCGATATTTCGATTTACACAAGGTTTACTCGACCGCGATTCACGCGCGCCAGGCGATTCCGCAGCCCGCCCGAGACATGTCGCCAGCAGGATCTCTTTGACCTGCAAAGCAACGCTTTCCGTCGGCGACCAGTAAATCGCGCGACACGAACCGCGAAGCACCATGGACACCTAGCCTTAACCTGAACGCCACTGATCCTTAGCGTCCCATGACCCATATCTGTGCGCCCCTGACACCGTGTTGGGCGGACGCGCCTGCCAGTGGCTAGTGACGGATCTACGCTGGCGGGTGCCTGCGGTGGCTTGGTGTCCATTGCTCGGACGGCGTGCGGATGTGCGGATCAGTTCCCGCCGGGCGTGCTGTGCGAGGTGGTCGGTGAGCGCTGGTCTGCCTAACACTGGAGATCGCTCGAGCAGGTGCACCAAAAAGCCAACCCGACCGCTCGATCGCACTGAAACGCTCCCGCGAGACCCCGGAGAGCTGCTGGGCTCGCCCGGGCCCCCAGCCTCTGAACCTCGACTGTGACCGCATGCCCCCTCACCCGCGACCGCCCCCATGCTGGCGACGCGCCAACCCGTAGGGTCCCAGCAGCCTCCTCGCGCCACGGGCTTGGGCGCCGTTAGCTCCCGCGCGAGTGCTTCGCAACGTGACTCGGCTCAGCGCGTCGGCTGGGCGTTGATGTCGATGGCGAACTCGGCCGGCTCGTGGTAGCGCGCAACCGTGAACCCGATCAAGACAGGAATATGCACGGCGTACACGAGCAGCGACAGCGTCAGCACGACAAGCGCGCCGCCGCGGATATGGTCCTGCAGGAACGTGTACTCGATCATGCCGGCCGAGATCAGGTACGCGAGCAGCGCCCAACGACCCACCTCAAAGAAGCGCCGCCACGGGAACCCGTCGACGCGCGCGAGCATGAGCAGGTTGCCGGCGAGCAACAGCGCTGAGACACACAGCAGAGCCACGGCCGGTGCCAGTGGCACGTGCTGGGGCAGGTGAGCCGCGAGGTAGATACCGCCGATCACGATCAACGCGAGCGACGTCATCCCGACCTGCGTTACGGGAGGCAGCCGCCGCTCGCTCATGAGCTCGCGAGCTTGGTCATAATCACGAGCGTCGCGATCTGCATCACGCCGAGGATCCCCGCGCAGTAGATGAACCGCTTCATGAGCCGCTCGATCACGTGCGGATTCGGCCGCCGTTTCTTCATCTCGACAAGCACAGCGATGTTGGCTGGCTCGAGCAGGCCAAGAGCGAGGACAGCCATCACCCCGACGACGATGTAGCTTGCCACGACCCAGCCGTGCCGTGGGTAACTGGTCAGCACCGTGCCGAGCTTGTTCCCGAGCTGCCAACCCGCCGCGAGCGTCATCGTCACGACCGTCGGCATGATCAGAACCATCTTTGGCATCAGCCGCGTGGTGAGCTGGATCCGCGCGGCTACGGGCATCTGCCCGATGATCGGGCCAAGCACGAACCCGAGGAAAAGGTCGATAACAGTCCATGCAGCGCCGCCGGCGACATGCATGAACTCCAGCGGCCACAAGCTGTTCGACGCGATCGCGGCAATCAGAAGCACACCAGCGACTCCCGTCAGAAGCAGACCCCTACGCGGCACGATCTCGAAGTCCGGGATCGCGATCGGCCCAGGCGGAAGTTCACTCGGGGCACCTGGCGGAGCGTCGAGGGCAATGTTCGCCATGTGGTGATTCTATGTGACGATAGTTCCTAGCGCGCCGGCCTGCGCAAGCGCGCATATCCGGGCCGCGGGCGGCCATCCTGCAGTCGTGAAAATGGACGGCGTGATGCCGATTACCGGTGCATCCTTGTGCGACAGGCGCAAAGCGATCACCGCACGGTTTGACTCCTTGGGCGCATGGTTGGCCTGCCGAGGCCACCGAGTCGCTGACCCGAACCGCATCCGGCGACCTGGCCGCCCGCGGGCAGCAACGCCTAAGCGATTCTCGGATGCTCAGAGTTAAGGGGCTTTCAGCTGGCCGGCGAGGCGCAGCGCGAGAGCGGCGAGGGTCAGGCTGGGATTCGCCGCCGGCGACGCCGGAAACACCGAGTTATCGCAGGCGTAGAGGTTGTCGTAGGCGAGAAATTTGAGATTGGTGTCGACTACACCGTTGTCGCCATCGGTCATGCGGAGTGTGCCCACCTCGTGCGCCACGTTGCCGAGATTCGCGACCTGCAGCGCGGGCCAGCCGCCATCGTTCAGGACCGGCTGGGCGTTGTAGGCCTGGAAGACTTCCTGGGCGATCTGATCAGCCTCGGTCAGAAGCGCCTGCGAGGGGGTCGCAGGCGCCATGTTGACATTGACCGGATCAGCTGGATCGTCCCCCGAGAGTTGAATGAAGTTTCCCCCGACCAGGTCGGCGTAGTACTGGAAGACGATCTCGCACATCATCCCGCCGTTGCGGATGTTCTCGTGGTTGGCCTGATCGTTCGGGTCGACTTTGCGGCCCTGGTTGAGCTCGGTGCCGATCTCAACCACGATGTCGAAGGCGTTCTCCTGGGTGGTGGCCGCCGCGTTCTGGAGGACGACCTTCGCCGAATCCCTCATCGACGCATCCGGGCTGTCCGGGGGCACCGTGAAGTGGCGGTAGCGGATCATGTGGTCGGTAATACCCCGGCCGATGAGGTTTGCCGGGTCAGTGAGCCCGGATTGCAGGGCGATCTTGGCCGACTCGATCGTGCCGGCGGCCAACACGACGACGTTGCCAGTGTAGACCCGCTCCGCCTGGTCCAGGAGGTCATAACAGTGAACACCGGTCGCCTTGCTGCCGTTGGTTGTGACTGTCCAAACGGCATGGTTGAGGTTGACTGTCAGCTGTCGATCGGGCGCTGGAGCGCCCGACCTCATGTAGTCCTCGAGCAACAGGTCTGCGGTCGAGAAGAGGCCAACGGGTTCCATCCAATGTGCGGGCGCAACATACTGGATCCCCATCGGGGCATCCGCTGCATCGAACCCGGCGATCGTGGCATCGAGGAACGCGGTCGAGTGGGTTTGGAAAGCGCGGGTGGGGGGTGGGGCAGAGTTGACGCGCTGCTCGGCGCCGGCGTAGCCTCCCCCATTCAGAAGGTAGTCCGAGATCACCTGTGGCCAGCTCAGTAGCTGCCATGAGGCCTGGCGCGGTGTCAGGGCTCCCCAGAAGATCGATCTACCTCCGAGGTTGAATCCCTGGGCACCTTGGAAATTGGAGCCATCGACATTCTGATAGTTGATGACGCCGAAGTCCTGGAAGAGATGCCAAACGTTCTTGTCGAACTGACCGATCGGTAAAGCGCGCGGTAGATTGCCGACGTGGGTGGGGAACAGATAGGAGCCCGCCTCGAGCACAAGCACGTTGGCACCGTTGTCGGCCAGCGCGCTGGCCAGTAACCCTCCGCCGAAACCGGAGCCGACGACGATCACGTCATAATTGATACTCGTGTCGACGTTGCGCGGGAGGAGGCGCTGGGACACGACACCGTACTCAGTGGTCAGGGCATTCTGCATCGGCACGAGATCGTATCGCGCCGTCGGAAGGAGTGGGAGCACTTATCAGCTTCCAGCTGCTGCTTGGGCAACACTACCGCTCGAGGAGCGCTCGAATTGCCGAAGTCACTTCGTCGGGGGGCGAGCGCGATCACATCGGCGGCCATCCTGCGCTTGGAATAGATCGTCGGGTCGGCACGCCCCTCAGCTTGCGCGCGGCTTCACCGGCGTCGCCAGCGATGGGTGGTGCGCGACCGGGGCGCTTGCCGGCGTGAGACCGTCGTCGTGCGCCGGATGGCCGCCGCGCATGAGCGAAGCCGCAGCGGCGATCACGCAGGCGATGATCGCGAACAGGAAGGCGGCGTGCAGCCCGTCGCGAAACGGTGCCGAGATCAGGTTGGGGAAGAACGAGCTGCCGGTCAGGATGGACTTGCTGTGCAGCGAGAGCCGCGCGAGCACGTGCGGCCCGAGCAGGTGCTCGATCGGGTTGTAGCCGAGGAACGCGGCGAACAAGATCGAGACCGGCGGCAGCGTCGAGGCCCGTTGGGCGGCGGCGGCCGAGACGCCGTGCGCCTGCAGCCCGGAGCTC
>JBKQKK010000266.1:0-31576 GCA_052147535.1 Solirubrobacteraceae bacterium
CGCGGGCAGCAGTCCGGACCACAGTTCTTGCTGGGTTCCGTCCGCTGCTGCGATCGCCACTGAGGCGCGCGCGGCAGCGCTGCCGTCTCGCCAGTCACGCGGCACCAGCCTGACCCGTCCGCGTAGGCACACGGGGCCGGCCAGCCTCAGGGGAAAGCTCACCTGGTAGCCGGCGTATTGAACCAGCGCGCGGCCTGGCACGCCCTCTACGTCGATTGACCAGTTCGCCCGGGCCGACCCGACATCGAGCCGTTCTCGCAACGCCGACAACGGGATGCTCGCGCGCGCGGACCGACTCGGTGCCCCGGGTGTGCGTCGTTTCTGCGCCGCCGCCGATTCCGTTCCCATCAGGTTGAGGCTATCGGGGCGTAACGGGGGGCGAAGCGCAGCGTCGTAGGCCGCGCGGCGACGATCTCGAGGGTGTGGGAGCCGTCGTCAAGGAGGACGGCTCCCATCGGCGATCGTCTGGCCGCGTGGGACGGGCCGATGACGGGCGGGACCGTGGGTTGGCGTGGCCTTCGTGCCCCGATCCCCACCGCTAATCTACGCGCCCAGCCAGTGAGTGCGATCGCAATGGACACAGCTCTAGCAAGGACTGCACGATCGGCATGACGTCGGCCCAGTACTCCCCAGAAGCGTCGCAAGTACCGGCATCATCTTCGCGCAGTGTCGTCCGGCGCCGTCGGAGTCCGCGGTCGATCCGGGCAGACGCTTGGACGTGCGTGCGCTGGATCGCTCCGCCGCTCGTGATCATGGCATGCAGCTGGGTGCCGCTGGCTTTGCAACCGACGAGCAACATCGACCAGAGCTGGGTGGCGTCCCTCTACATGGCGGTCCACGACGGCTTGAACTTCGGTACGCGCGCGGTGTTCACCTACGGCCCGCTGGGATTCCTCGAGCAACCGGAGATCTTCCACGTGCATCTCGTTGAGGTCGCGTTCCTGTACACGTTCGTGATGCGGCTCGCACTGGCGGTGCTCCTGTACCGCAGCGCGCGGGCGATGTTCGGCAGCGTCGCCGGGTTTGTGATCGCCCTGGTCGTGATGGGCGTGGCCGTCGTCGGCGTGGCGCAGTTCTCCGAGATGACGATTTTCCTGATCGGCGCTGTGCTGGTCATCCAGAGGCAGCCGACTGGTCGCGCAGCGCTCGCCGCGGCGGCAGGCGCCGGCGCGCTTGCCGGCTTGGAGCTGCTCACGAAGATGTCGATCGGCGCGACGATTGCGGTGATGACGGCGATCCTCGTGGCCAGCATGCCGAGCCCGCGACGGGACTGCTACCTTGCCGCCGCGGCGGCGTTCAGCGCCTCGCTGCTGCTGTTCTGGCTGCTCGCCGGGGAGGACCTGAGCGCGCTCCCCAACTTCATCTCGACGACGATCCCGACGATCACCGGCTACGCGCCCGCGATGAGCGTCGAGACCCCCGGTCTCTACTGGGAGTACACCGCGGCCCTGCTCGGCCTCGGCCTCGGCGTCTGGGCTGCGCTCAGCGTGAGCGAGTCAGCGTCGGCGCGAGCGCGCGCCGGGCTCGTGCTGCTGTGGGTCGCTTTCTGGTTCAGCAACTTCAAGGAGGCGTTCGTCCGCCATGACCCCGGCCACGGGCTCGCGTTCTTCTGCGCTCTGCTCCTGAGCTTCTTCGCGTTCCGCCAGAAGCGGGACAACCGCGCCATCGCAGTGGTCTGCATCGGCGCGCTGCTCGTCACCGCGCTCGCGACGCAGTCCGCTTCGCTGACGGACGATCTGCGGTTCGCCAACGCGGTCAGCTCGTTCGTCTCCGACGCCGTCGACGTCGCCGTCCCGAGCAGGGCCCATAGCATCGAACGTGCGGGCATCGCCGCCGTACGTCAGATACAGCCGATCCCAGCAGCGCTGCTCCCGCTGCTGCGAGGCCACACCGTCGACATCTATCCGATCGACCAGATCCTCGCCTGGGCGTACGGCTTGCGCTGGGATCCCATCCCGGTGTTCCAGTCCTACCAGGCTTACACGTCGAGTCTCGACGCGCTGGACGCCGACTTCCTGGCGTCGAACCTCGCGCCGCAACGGATCTTGTTCGAGGGCAACCTCGGTGTCGACAACCGGATCGGCAACTTCGACGAGAGCGACACGCTTCGCACGATGCTGTGCCGCTACGACGAAATCGCGGAGGCGGGGCCGTACGCGGTGCTGGCGCGCACCGCGGATCGGTGCCGAGCGGCGTCACAGCTGATCATGACCGTGCGCGCCAACTGGGGCCAAACCGTCGCCGTGCTCGCACCGGCGCCGGGGCGCTGGATCGTCTTCGTCCGCATCTACGGGACGGCCGTCGCTGGGTCGGAGAAGCTCGTGTCGTTCCTCTTCAGGCCGAAGCTTCGGTACATCTACCTGAACGGCTCCGCATTTCGGTTGATCACCGGAACTGCCACCGATGGCCTGCTGCTGAGAGCGTCGCCGGGGGTGGACTACCCACAGCCGTTCAACCTCTCGGTGAATGCCTACCGGATCGCGGTGACCGAGGGCTCCGATCCTTCGACCCCGAGGAGCGCGGGAGCGGGCACGCCGCTGACGTTCGCGTTCTACGCGCAGCGGCTCAGTTGAGAGTCAGTGGTTCCCGCCTAGCCGACGGCTCCGGGATGACGACCGGCAGCTTCATCTACGCGCCGTCCAAAGCTCCAGGTTGCCGTGGTGGATCTCCTGCAGCACTGTCTCGATGTCGTACGTTATATCCCAGCCCGGGTAGTCGCGGCGGAAAGGATCGAGGTCGGAGATCCACCAGCGGTGGTCACCGATCCGGTTTTCCTCGGAGAGTTGCCAGTCAAGCTTTCGTTGGGCGATCGCTTCGCACAGCGTGATCGCCTCGCGCATCGAGCAGTTGCTCTGCCGTCCGCCGCCGATGTTGTACACGGCCGCTGGACGCGGGGTGGCGTGGAAGGCCTCGAATGCGGCGACGAGGTCTGCGGAGTGGATGTTGTCGCGGACCTGCTTGCCTGCGTAGCCGTAGATCGTGTAGGGGTCGCCGGTCATCGTGCAGCGCATCAGGTAGGACAGGAAGCCATGCAGCCGTGTGCCGGCATGGTTCGGGCCGGTGAGGCAGCCGCCACGGAAGCAGACCGTCGGTATCTCGAAGTAGCGCCCATACTCCTGTACGAGCAGGTCAGCAGCGGCCTTGGAGACGCCGAACAGCGAGTGGGTCGAGGCATCGATCGACATCGACGTGTCGATACCCCGGAAGTAGCGGTGATCCTCCGGCAACTCAAGGCGATCATCCTGCTCGATCAGCGGCAGGTAGTTGGGCAGGTCGCCGTAGACCTTGTTCGTCGAGCAGTAGATGAAGGTGGCCGACGGCGCGTATTGGCGTGTCGCCTGCAGCAGGTTCAGGGTGCCGTTGGCGTTCACGCCGAAGTCCATCTGGGGGTCAGACGCTGCCCAGTCGTGCGAGGGCTGCGCGGCGGTGTGGATCACAAGCTCGATCGGTGCTGCCTCGCGGAACACACGCTCGACCGCATCGCCGTCGCGGATGTCGATCTCCAGCGAGCGGAACGAGTCCCCGAGCGTGCGGATCAGGCGCCCGGTGGTGTGCGCGGTCGAAGCCGACGGCCCGAAGAAGCGAGCCCGCATGTCGTTCTCCAGGCCGGTCACTTCGTAGCCGGCCGCCACGAAGTGCTGCACAGACTCCGATCCGATCAGGCCCCCAGAGCCGGTGATGATGGCAGTTCTCATTCGAAGTCGCGAAGTCAATCACTAATCGAAGCTCTAGCCGTTCTCGCTGTCAACGCACGGCGATTCAGGGCGGGATGTCGTGACGATCGCGGCCCAGGGCCTAAGTTGATCTTGCGGCAGGACCTGATCCGGTCCCAACGCGATCAGGGCGACGGCCTGTGCGTGTATTCCGCGTGTCGAGCAGTTCGGCTGGTGCCGGGTCCCTGCGGCGGTAGTCGCCGCGGCTCAGGTGCTGCTCGAGCCATACGTAGAGGACGATGAAGGCGTAGCGGCTGCCCATCTCCTGCAGGCGGAGCTTCGATTCTCCGTGTTGGCGGTTGGTCCAGCTGATCGGCACCACTGCGAAGTTGTAGCCGCGGACGATCGCCTTCAAGGGGATCTCGACGGTCAGGTTGAAATGGTTGGAGAGCAGCGGCTGGACTTGGTCGATCACTTCTCGGCGGTAGGCCTTGAAGGCGTTGGTGGTGTCGTTGTAGCCGTGCTGGAACAGCAGCCGGATCCCGGCGTTGACGATCCGGTTGAGCACGAGCTTGGCCTTGGGGTAGTCGTGTGTTTGGCCGCCGCTGCCAAAGCGGGTTCCGAAGGCGCAGTCATAGCCCTGCTGGAGGACTCGGCAGTAGAGCACGAGGTCCTGCGGTGAGTCCGATAGGTCGGCCATCATGATCGCCACCGCGTCGCCGGTGTAGACCTCCAAGCCGGCGCGCACAGCGTGCCCGAACCCGGGCGGGAGGTGCGAACGCACGCATCGCACGTTTGGGTTCGCTCGCGCAATCGTTTGCACGACGTTGCCGGTGCCGTCGCCGCTGGCGTCGTCAACGACCACGATCTCGTAGTCGATGTCCGCTTGCTCGAGCGCGCTGACCGTGTCGCTGACGGTCTGACCGATCGAGTCGACCTCGTTGTGGGCCGGGATGACGACCGACAGCTTCAGCTCGCGACGGTCCACAGCTCTAGGTTGCGCGCGTAGATTTCGCGCAGGATGTCCTCGACACCGTAGGTGATATCCCGGTCGGGGTAGTCGCGCCTGAACGGCTCCAAGTCTGAGATCCCCGGCATGGTTCCCCCCCGGAGCCCGTGATGCTCGCAGTTCCCATAGCAGTCGCACAGTGAATCACTAATCTCAGCGATCAGCTGGTCCCCTTCAGCCGGGCGCGCGGCTCGCCGAACCCAAACAGGCACGACGAACACGCGCGCTACAGCGCTGTCCGCAGCGCGGCTTCGTTGGCGAGCAGCCATCCGTGGATATCAGCGAGCACCGTGCGCGCGTCGCGGCGCGGACGCCAAGCGGTCAAGCTGGACAGCTTCGCGCAGTCCGAGACGTAGACGGGGACGTCGCCGGGACGCGTATCGACCGCTGAGCCGACCAGCAGCTTGTGACCTGTGATCTCCGCACACAGGGTCCAGTGCCGTGATCTGGCACGAGCGATGACGCGTAGCAAGTGCGACGGCGACGCTCGCCCCGATGAACCCTGCGCCCCCTGTCACCAGAATGCGCTTTACGGCGCGATCGTTGTTCATGGCGCTGCATCGCGGCGACTGATCGACGCGTACCGGACCGAGGTCGTAGTGGGAGGCGGGATTTGGCAAAACGCCTGGTGCACCAACGGTCGTGGCACCAGGACAGCCGAGCCGCCGGCAGTTGCCAGGCGACGCCACAGATCCCAGCTCTCGGCTCCGGCGACCGCGGGATCTTCCGACCAGCCGCCGAGCTTCACCAGCGACGCTCGCCGCCACAGGGCAACGGTGGCAAGATAGTCAAGCCGCATCAGTCGGTGGACCTCGAACGGCAGTGCGCTCCTCAGCAGGCCCGCGGGGTTGACGACGATGCCGTAGGCCGCGTCAGCCTCCTGTTGCCGCCGAGCCCCCCGCAGCCGCTCCAAGGCACGACAGGCGAGCTGATCGCCAGCACGAAGAACGAGCAGCTCAGCTGCGTCGCTCGTCTGAAGCACCTCGTTCAGCAATTGCCCCATCCCAGTGAGAGCCGCACCTCCATGGCTGACGATCCGCGGATCGTCAGGCAGCTCCCCCGGAGCCACTCCGTCGAAGCAGAGGTGGACGGTGCCGTCGGAGCCATCGAGTTGCGCGAGCAGCGGCGTGAGCGCCACCGACACGTCCGCCGAACCGGGTGAGCGGACCACTGCCACGTCGACGGCATCTCGGTCGGCGCGACCCGGAGCCGAGCGCCCCGCGCTCGTAGAGCCCGCCGGCAGGGGCCACGACGTCCTCAGAAGCGGCTCCGGACGCTTGGGAATCGCCTCGTCGACCAACTGGCCGGCACGCTGCGCCGGAAGCATGATCTGACGGGGCAGCGGTCTCCAATGGCGTTGTACGTAACGCGCACCGGACCGGACGTCTGCGGCAAGCTGCGCGAGGACCAGCGCCGACGGACGCATCGTCAGCTCGGTCCGGAGCATCTCGTAGCAAGCGGTACGGATCGCCGCAAGACGCGATGGATCGGCCAGGAGGCTGCGAGCAAGGTGCACCAAGGTACGCGGGCGCCCGAGCAGCAGATGCTCTCGGGGCTGCAGCGGAGCGATGTGCAGGCTGTGCTCGCTGACCACGACGCAGCCGTTGCACATCGCCTCGAGCACCCTGACCCATTCCAGGGACCGGGAATCACCTCGATGGAGGTTCAGCAGCACCTTGGAGGCGGCGAGCAGGCCGAGCTTGGTATCGCCCATGAAGAAATCGGGACGGGGCTTGGTCATCGGCTCATGCGGCGGGATCGCGAACAGAACGTCCAGATCGTCCAGGACATCGAAATCGAGCGCGAGCAGACGCGCGCGCCGATCATCGCTGGTACCCAGGTAGATGACGTCGTGCGGTCGCTTGACTTCACGGCCGCCCCATCGATCCCAGCTCTCGCTGTACCCGAGCACGAAGCGCTCGGCCGCGATTCCGAGCGCATTGAGCTCCGCCGTCGAGTCATCGTTGATATCGACGCATGCCGCAAGCTGCCGCGCGTGGTGAACCGTTGTCTGGAACGTCTCGTTGCCAGGATGCTCCACGCAGAACCCAATCGTGCGAGCCAGCTGAGTGGGATCGGGGAGGAGCTGCGGGGGCAGCACGACGAAGTACTCGTGAGGGATCACGACGTAGACGTCCTCCTCGCCACCAGCCGGCAACGGGCCCTCACTGATCGTCACTTCACTCAGGCCTGAGGCGGCGCCCAATTGGCGGACCTCGTGCGCGATCACGGTAAGCAGCTCATGCATGAAGGCGCTGCCGCCCGGCGCTGAGACGAAGTGAAGGCTCCTCACCGTTTCGCTTTCGGTAGCCGTGACAGCGCTCGCAGCGGCGTTGTGAGCCGCCAGCTCTTGGATGTCCGAAACATGCTCACGACCTGCTGAAGCCGAGCCACCTCCGCGAGTGCCTGCTGCAGCTGCGCCGCCTGCTCGGCCAGCTCCTGCTGAAGCCGCGCCGTCTGCTCCGCCAGCGCCGCACCGACCTCCTGCTGCTCGCGCAGGCTGGCCTCGGCGATCGAGAGCACCCTCGGCAGCTGCTGCTCGCTCTCGAGCAGCAGCACGGCGGTGTGCTCACGTTCACGTCGCAACGCCTCGGTCTGCTTTTCAAGCGAGGCAATCCGCTCCAGCTGGGTGCTGCCGGGTGCATCGAGGCCGAAAGGAGCGGACGGCGCGCAGCAGAGCAACGGCGGTAACGAGGGCAACGGTCCGCGACCCGCTATGACCATGCAGTGTGAATTGGTGCCGGACGTCAGCGGCGCGACGGTCCGAGCCAGCGACGGGCGGGTTTCTCCGGGGGCCAGGCTGCCGTTCTGCACGAGGATCGATGCGACGTGATTGTGCTGGTCGCACTGGATCAGGTTCGGGAGTCGCTTGCCGACAGCTTGCCGCAGCTGCGTCGGGGTCAAATCATGACTTTGGAGCGGGTTGTCGGGCGGGTAAGCGCGCGGGTTCGAAGATGACACCAGCAGCAGCCCCTCGGGAGCAAGGACACGGACCAGCTCGTCCAATGCCTTCTCCTGGTCGACGGTATGCGCGAGCGCCTCAAAGCAGACCACGAGGTCGTAACTCCCGGGGCCGAACGGAAGCTGGACGAGGTCACCCCGCACGAACCGGGCGCCCGGAACCCGACCCCGGGCGTCGGCGTCGGCGTCGGCGTCCGTGTCCAGATAGAGGCCCGTCGCGCTCGAAGCTCCGCCGTCCAGAAGCAGGCCGGTCCCCCACCCGACCCCGCAGCCGGCGTCGAGTACCCGTCGCCCCCCAGCCAGCTGCGCCGCTAACGCGTAGCGCGCGAGCCGCTCGGCCTCGATCAGCTGCCCTCCGATCACCTCAGGCTCCAATCGCCCCGGTCGCATTGCCCGTCAACTCGCCAGCTCCCCGAGCGTCGGCGTTCGAGAACGCGACCGTCAGATCGCAGGACGGATCCTCCAGAAGGGCGCACAGCACCCGCGCAAAGACACGCCCGTAGCTGCGGTCACCGTCTCGGCGCAAGACCTCGGCTCGCGCTCGCGCTCCCACCGCTCGACGCTCCTGCGCGGGCAGTCTGAGCACTAGGTGCAGTAACCCGACGAGACCCTCCAGGTCTCGGGATCGAGTCAGCCAACCAGTCCGGGCGTCGTCGATCAGGTCGGCAATACCAAAAGCGTCGGTTGACACCACGGGCAGCTCAAACGCCATCGCCTCCAGGATCGAAAGCGGCAACGACTCGATATCCGACGCGCATACCAGTAGGTCGGCGACTGCATACCAGCGGTAGATGTCCGGTGTGATCGGGACGAGCACCACCCGGTCAGCAGCCGC
The DNA here is from genome assembly GCA_052147535.1 of Solirubrobacteraceae bacterium. GTDB lineage: Bacteria > Actinomycetota > Thermoleophilia > Solirubrobacterales > Solirubrobacteraceae > Palsa-465. Next base: position 8,459 of record JBKQKK010000266.1, read on the forward strand.
GCAGCGCGCCAGCTGTTCGGTCAGGGCTTCGCTGTAGGAGCCAGGACGGCATCCGACCAGCGCCAGTCGCAGTCGATCGTGCACGATCGCCAGTTCATCAAAGGCGGCGAACACGGCGGCTTGGGCTTTGCGAGGTTCAAGCGTCCCGACGACGACCAGCACGACGCTGTCGTCGTCAAAGCCCAATCCATGGCGGAGCGCGGAGCGATCCAGGGACGCCCGGTAGGCATCGATCGCCTCACGGTCAACGCCGTAGTCGACAATCAAGCGCTGTTCGGGTGAGCAGAGGTGCGCGAACAAATCGGCGGTCTGACGGGCTTCAAAGATCAGTGCCCGTGCCGACCGAAAGCAAGCATCGAAGCGTGACCGCACGTGCGGGTGCATCGTGGTCCCCCAGCACATGTAGCGGTAGACGGCCGGCTCGAAGCTCTCGTGGATCGCCCACAGGCTCGGGATTCCGGCTCGGGCCGCCGCGTCGACCGCTGGAAAGACGCCGAGTGTGTTGACCAGCACTGCGCCCGCGCCACTAGCGCGGATCAGCAGTGCCAGCTCGTGGATGCGACCCTCGTACGCTTCCACGTCGTCCATTCGCCAAAGGGCCGTAATGTGCACGCCGATGCCAAGGTCCTCCAAGCGCGCGCGCAAGGGACCGTCAGCCACCGAAACAACCGTGCAATCAAGCGACGAGGCGACCGTCAGTTGGCGCAGCAGCTCGACTAGCCACAGCTGCCCCCCACCGTAGGAAAGGTCGTGCGTAAATACCAGCACCCGGGTGGCGTCACATCGGAGGTTCTCGACGGCGGCGGTGCTCCGACGCACGAGGAGCTCCCCACGATGCGCGGGCCCCGCAGGCTGTGCGGCCCAGCTCACCCGATGAGTCTCCGAGCGCCAGCGCCGACCGTCCAAGCTGGATGCCTCCACCGTCACCAGCGAAGCGGTGTTGCGATCGCGTCGCTCGAAACTGATCAACATCTCGAAGCCCGCGACCGGAGCATCCGGATGACTGTAGTGATCGGCGACATCCGGTCGGTCGATGTACGGCCTTGCAAGACCAAGGCTCCTGCCATCCACGACGACCTCCACGCGAGCGACACGCGAACCCTCGAACAGGCACCAACCCCTGACGTGCAACACGTCGCCTTCGACCACGGCACCATCGCTCGGCGAGTCCAGGTCGCCTGCCGCGTCACGATCGGGGCGCACGACGGTCCCTAGCCGACCTGCATGATCGAGGTGGTCCGTGACAGCAGGTCGTGCCAGGTTCGCTTGATTCCTTCCTCGAACGGGATCGGGTTCCAAGCCACCAGTCTCGAAAGGGTACTGACGTCAAGCACGATCGCATGCACATCAAACCCACGGTCAGGAAGATGCTCCACCGTCAACTCGACACCGGTGATCGCACTCACGATGTCGACTACGTCGCGGACGGTGTGCCCGACCCCGCTGCCCAAGTTCACGACCCGCGGTCCGCTGCGCCGCCGAGCCAGCTCGACCACTGCGTAGGCGACGTCACCCACATGGACGTAGTCGCGCACCATGCTGCCATCTCCGAATACGCGGACTGGCGTGCCGTCTCGGGTCGCGGCAAGGAAGGCACCGACGATGCCCTGGCTCCGGTCGGAGGGCTGAGACGGCCCGTACGCGTTGCCGATACGGAGGATGCGGGTCGGCAAGCCATACAGCATCGCGTACATCCCGATGTACTTCTCCGCCGCGAGCTTAACGACGCCGTAGGACGTGATCGGGTCACAACAGGCGCGCTCGCTGACGGGGAGCTGCGTCGGATTGCCATACACTGTGCCCCCCGACGATAGGAAAGTCAGCCCGACCCCGGGCCGGGAGCGAAGCAGCTCGAGCAGGGACAAAATCGCCGGCAGCGTCGCCGCGGCATCCTCAGCCGGGCTGGCGTTCGACTCCTTGGGGAGCATCGACCCCACCGCGTGCACGACGTGATCAGCGCGCTTCAGCAACGCGCCAAGCACCGACGGGTCGCCGACATCCCCCAGCACCAGGTTCGTGTACGGCAGCCCCGCTCGCCACAGCTCACCGGGTTCACGCCGCCCCACGACGGTGACCGAACTGCCCGCCGCCACAAACGCCCGCGCAACCTCAGAACCCAGGAATCCGGTGCCCCCCAGCACCAAGACCCGTGCGGGCAGGCTCTGCTCAACCATCCTCATCACAGCTCAAAGCCCTTTCACGTATATCCTGCTCGCCTACATTGAGGGCAGGGGAGGAAGGGTGCTGACCTTCGGCAGCCGCACCTTAGCTTAGACGCCGTCGCCCGAGAGGGCACGTTCGCCCGCCAGCCTCTGTAGACGCAGCTTGCGTGTCGATCCGATATGTGAACTTCCCGCGCGGACGTCGCCAAGTAGCCTGTAGCGCATGTCGACCAATTTCGGTTCACGATTCGCGTGACCCCGCGCGCGCTGATCACCGGGATCACCGGGCAGGACGGCTCATATCTTGCGGAGCTGCTGCTTGACAAAGGCTACGAGGTCCACGGCATGGTTCGGCGGTCCTCGACCGAGAAATTCGATCGCGTGGAGCACATCCGTGATCGGCTGGTGTTGCATCAGGGGGATCTGCTGGACCAGCGTTCGCTGGTCGACACGCTGCGCGCCGCTCGGCCCAGCGAGATCTACAACCTGGCGGCGATGTCGTATGTGGCGGCGTCGTGGGTGCAGCCGACGTTGACGGCGGAGTTCTCGGGGACGGGCGTGACGAGGTTGCTGGAGGCGATGCGTGAGGTGTGCCCCGAGGCGCGCTTCTATCAGGCCTCCTCGAGCGAGATGTTCGGCAAGGTGCGCGAGGTGCCTCAGACCGAGAGCACGCCGTTCTACCCCCGCTCACCGTACGGCGTGGCGAAGGTCTACGGGCACTTCATCACCGTCAACTACCGGGAGTCCTACGGTCTGCATGCGACCAGCGGGATCCTGTTCAACCACGAGAGCCCGCGGCGCGGTCTGGAGTTCGTGACGCGCAAGATCACCTGGCATGCGGCCGCGATCAAGCTGGGCCTGCGCTCCGAGCTGCGGCTCGGGAACCTGGACGCCGAGCGCGACTGGGGCTTCGCCGGGGACTATGTCGCTGCGATGTGGCGGATGCTGCAGCAGGAGCAGCCCGATGACTACGTGGTCGCCACCGGCGTGACGCATTCGGTGCGCGATTGCGTGGAGGTTGCCTTCGAGCACGCTGGCCTGTCGGTCCAGGAGCATGTCGTGACCGACCCGTGCTTGCGGCGCCCCGCGGAGGTTGAGCATCTGATCGGCGATGCGAGCAAGGCACAGCGGGTCCTCGGCTGGGAGCCGCGGGTGTCGTTCGAGGAGCTGATCCGGATGATGGTTGACGCTGATCTGGCGCTGATGGCGCACGAGCTCGCGAGCGGCCGGGCGCCCCTGGCCTGAGGCTTGGGCTTCGCCTACCGACACCGATACCGCCAAGCGTCGATCTGTACTGTGCAGCCTCGATCCGATGCAAGCACTTCCAACGCTCCTGACCGGTCCTGTTCTGATCGAAGCGGTCGTCCACCGCGACGCGCGCGGCTTCTTTCAGGAGGTCTATCGCCAGGACGCGCTCGCGAAGCTCGGGATCACCGACCGATTCGTGCAGGACAACCACTCGCGTTCGTGCGCGGGGATCGTGCGGGGCATGCACTTCCAGGACGGGATGGCAAAGCTCGTGCGCTGCGTGCGCGGGGCGATCCTCGACGTCCTGGTCGACATCCGCGTCGATTCGCCGACCTTCGGCCAGTGGGAGGCATTTCCGCTCGACGACCTGAGCTGTCATCAGCTGTACGCGCCGAGCGGCTTCGCGCACGGCTTCTGCGTGTGCAGCGAGATCGCCGATGTCGTCTACAAGACCTCGGCGTACTGGGATCCGGCACTCGAGAGCGGCTTTGCGTTCGACGATCCCGAGGTGGCGATCGGCTGGCCCGTCGGGCTCGAGTTGATCGCCTCCGAGCGCGACCGGCGCGCCCCGCGCCTGGCTCAGATCGCCGGTAGCCTGCGGTTCCGGATCGCCTGACCGATGCGCGCTCGTCTCGCAGCTCACCTGGAAAGCACGCCGGAGCGCTTCCGCAAGCTGAGCTATCGAGCGCTACTGGTTGTGAGCCTGATCGTCGCTACCGGTGCGGCCGTGCGCCTGAGCGGCTCGGGGCTCGGCTGTCCAACCTGGCCGAAGTGCTTCGGAAAGGTCTATCCGCCGCTCGAGTCCCATGCGCTGATCGAGTTCGGAAACCGCGTCGTTTCGGCGATCATCGGCATCGGCGTGACCGTCACAGCCGTGCAGGCGTTCAGGCGCAAGCCGTTCCGCCGTGACCTCGCGATCTTGGCGCTGCTGCTGCCGCTCGGGATCGTCGCCCAAGCGATCCTCGGCGGCTACACGGTCGAGCACAAGCTCGCGCCGGGGTTCGTGATGGCGCACTTCCTGCTCTCGATGGTGATCTTGATCGCGGCGGTGGCGCTTGCCTGGCGTGCCACCTACGAGCACGGCTCGCGACCGAGGTCGACCGACCGCGCGCTCGTGTGGTCGGTGCGCGCGCTCGGACCGCTGGCGGCGCTGCTGCTGTTCGCGGGCTCTGCGACGACGGCTGCCGGCCCGCACTCCGGCGGCGCCGTCGGTCAGCACCTCAAGCGGCTGGACTTCAAGGGCACCGAAACGCTCAACTTCGTGGTCCACTGGCACGGCATCATCGCCACCCTGTTCGGTTTCACCGTGATCGGCGTCTGGCTGCTGAAGCGCAACCGCGGGGTCCCGCTGGGGCTGTTTGAGCCGCTGACGCTGCTCGGACTCCTGATGGCGCTCCAGGGCATGATCGGCGCCGTCCAGTACGAGACGGGGCTTCCGTCGGAGATCGTCGAGCTGCACGTGATCCTCGCCACCATCATCTGGCTGGTGGTGCTGTGGGCGATCGCCGCCGAAGGGCGGTTGGCGCCGCGAGCCGAGCTTGCCGCGAGGCTCAGCGACTCGACCAACGCGCGGAGCTCGCAGAAGTCGCTTCAGGGTGCCTGACGCTCTGGCGGCTCGCTACGATCGTTGCGCCGCGATGAGCATCGAGCGTCCAGCAAAATCAACCGCGTCTCCCGCGCTGCGGAGCACCGACGCGTCACTCAGCATCCTCGTCGTCGACGACGAATCCGACCTCCGGGAGATGCTGACGCGCTCGTTTTCGCGCGAGGGCCATCGCGTCACCGCCGTCGCCGATGGCCGCGCGGCGATCGACCGCGCCAGCACCGACCAGTTCGACATCGTGCTGCTCGACGTCGCGCTCGGACACGGCCCGGACGGCTACGAGGTGTGCCGGACGCTGCGCTCGCGGCGCAACGTCGTCCCGATCATCATGCTGACGGCGCTGGATTCGGAGGCCGACGCGGTGCTGGGACTGGAGGCCGGAGGCGACGACTACGTCACCAAGCCGTTCGGGCTCGCCGAGCTGCGCAGCCGCATCCGGGCGGTGCTGCGCCGCGCGGGAACCCGCGCGATGGGCGACGAGGTCCTGCTCGTCGGACCGATCGCGCTCGATCGCGCGCAGCGCGAGGTGACGATCGAGGGCCGGCCGGTGCGGCTCACCTTCAGTGAGTTCGAGCTGCTCGACGCGCTGATGGCGGAACCCGGCCGACTGCTCAACCGCCAGGAGCTGCTGCGCGCGATCTGGGGCGACAGCGCCTACCGGGACCCGCGCGCGATCGACGTGCACATCCGGCACCTGCGTGAGAAGCTCGAGCCCGAGCCGGAGAAGCCACGCTACATCCTGACGGTCCGCGGCGCGGGGTACCGCCTGCGAGGCCTGTAGTGGCACGCGTGCCTCGGAGCCGCTGGTGAGCGAGCGCTTCCGGCTCGGCGCCCTGGGGCTGCGCGGGCGGATCGTCGGCGTGGTGTTGGCGACGACCGTGGCGACGCTCAGCGTCGCGGCGCTCGCGCTGCTGGGGTCGCTGGAGGACTCGCTGCGCAATGCGGCGCTGACGTCTTTTCAGCAGGACGTCAATGCCGCCAAGCGCGACCAGCTGACGGCGTTTCGCAGGATCCACTTCCAGTACATCACGGAGCTGACCGTCAGCGGATCGGCGCACACCGCCGAGCGTGCACTGTTCCACGCGGAGCAGGCGCTCCAGTTCCAGATCGGCGCCACGTCGGTCGCGCTGATCTGGTCGATCGACGCCAGCGGGCACGGAGTTCAGATCATCCCGCCACCGGCGCCTGAGGGTTCCGCGGTCGATAACCAGCGAGGCGTACCGGCGGCCTCCCGTACGGACCAGACGGTCTATAGCTTCGTGACTATCGGCGGCACGCAGTACGTGCGCGCGGTGATCCCGGTCGGCGGCAGCTCGGACGCCGTGCTGATCGTCAGGAAAGCGATCAACGAGATCCCCGCCGCCGTCGACGCCGTGCAGGCGTCGTTCCTGCTGGCGGCGTCCGCCGGTCTCGTGCTGACGCTGCTGCTCGCGATTCCGCTGTCGGCGACGCTCGTGCGCCGCCTGCGGGTGCTACGGGAGTCAGCGCTGCGGCTCGCCGCCGACGGCACCGCGGCCGAGCTTCCCGACGACCGCTGGCGCGACGAGGTCGGCGACCTGACACGCACGTTCGCGCTGATGCAGCGGCGCCTGCGCCATCAGGAGGAGGCGCGGCGCGCGTTCGTCGCGACCGCCTCGCACGAGCTCCGCACGCCGCTCGCGTCACTGGACCTGATGCTCGAGCTGCTGGCCGACGACCTGCGTGCCGGCGAGGTTGACCTCGACGACGCCCAGACCCTGCTCGAGCGCGCCCGCGCGCAATCGAAACGCCTCGGCCGGCTCGCGGCGGACCTGCTCGACCTCAGCCGGATCGACGCAGACGTGCAGCTGCGCTCCGAGCCGGTCGAGCTCGGCGAGCTGAGCCGCGCCGTGATCGCGGAGTTCGAGCTCGGCACGCAGGAGCGAGGCGTCGGCTGCGGGCTTAGCGAAGTCGATGGCGCTGCGTGGGCGCTGGGCGATCCCGGCGCCGTCGCCCGGATTCTGCGGATCCTGCTCGACAACGCCTTCCGGGTGGCGCCGCGCGGTAGCGAGGTGCTCGTGTCGCTCAGAGCCCAGCCGGCGCCGTCGCTGAGCGTGATCGACCGCGGTCCCGGCGTCCTCGAGCAGGAGCGCGAGCTGATCTTCGAGCGCTTCAAGCGCGGGCATGACACCGGCGGTCAAGCAGGCTTCGGTCTTGGCCTCGCGATCGGGCGCGAGCTTGCCGAGCGGATGGGCGGGAAGCTCGAGCTAACGAGGTCCCGCGGCCCTGGGGCGGCGTTCACGCTGACGCTCGCGCCTGCGCAGGCGCCGGCCGCCAAGCGCGCGAGCAGCGCCCTCCGCGCGTAGCTGGCAGCATCCTCGCGATGGACCAACGATTGATGCAGGCGATGCTCGATGTCGACGAGCACCACTGGTGGTACCGCGGCCGGCGAGCGATCATCGCCGCTGAGCTGGAGCGGTTGCCGATCCGCACACCCGCCCGCGTGCTCGACGCCGGATGCGGTTCGGGACGGACCCTGCTCGAGCTGCAGCACTACGGCGAGGTGTGCGGGCTCGAGCTCGACCAGGACGCGGCCGCTGTCGCCGCCCGGCGCGGACCGTTCGACGTTCGCATCGGCCGGCTCGAGGAGCTGCCGTGGGCCGACGCCAGCTTCGACCTGATCACGTGCCTGGACGTGATCGAGCACACGCCCGACGATGTGCACACGCTGCGCGAGCTGCGTCGGGTCAGCAAGCCGGGCGGCTGGCTGCTGGTCACGGTTCCCGCCTACCAGGCGCTGTGGTCGCGCCACGACGAGGCCAACCATCACCATCGCCGCTACTCGCGGTCCGCGTTGCGGGCGGCCGCGGCGTCCGCCGGCTGGACGGTTGACAGGACGACCTCCTTCAACGGTCTCCTGCTCGCCCCCGCCGCAGCCGTGCGAATCGCCCAGCGCCGGCGACCCTTGACCGACGACTACACGCCCGAGCTGCATCTCGGGCCGGACTGGCTCAACGGCGCGCTGGAGCTGCCGCTGCGCGCTGAGGCCCGCTGGTTGCGCAGCGGCCGTTCACTGCCGGTGGGTCTGTCGCTGCTGATGGTGCTGCGCGATCGATTCGCAGGCGTCGCGGCGGGCGGCAGCCCCTGATGCTCGTCTGGGCGGCGTTCATCAGCCTGTCCGACAAGCTCGGCTATCTGCTGCCGGCAGTCATCGGACTCGAGTCGATGGGCGTGCCGTCTCCTGGGGAGACGGCGCTCGTGCTCGCGGCCGTGCTCGCCAGCCAGGGCAAGCTGAGCATCTGGCTGGTGATCCCGATTGCGATCGCCTCCGCGATCGTCGGCGACAACATCGGCTACGTGCTTGGGCGCTGGCTCGGTCGCGACGTGCTCGAGGCGCCCGGCCCGTTCCAGAGCCGGCGCGTGAAGGCGCTCGCGGTGGGCGACCGCTTCTTCGATCGGTACGGCGGCAAGGCGGTGATGGTGGGGCGCTGGATCGCGCTCGTCAGGGTGGCGACCGCCTGGCTTGCCGGCATCAACGAGATGCCGTTTCGGCGGTTCTTCGCCTGGAACGCGCTCGGCGCGATCACCTGGGCGACGGCGTACGGGCTGCTCGGCTATTTCGGCGGCACCGCGGCCGCGCACGTGCTCGAGAACATCGGCGTGGGCGCGGCGATCGCGCTCGGCGTCGTGCTGGTCGCGGGCCTGGCCTACTGGAAGCTGCGCGAGCGCCGGCGCGTCGCAGGCGACGCAGGCGACCGCGTCAAGGGAGACGAAAAGGTGCGCGTCAAGGGAGACGAAAGCGTGCGCATCAAGGGAGACGAGCGGTCCGGCGGATCCTGACGCGCCGCGACCGGCCCGTGGGCCGGTCGCACTGCTGCGCCCGCCGGTGCTGCCCCGCAGGCCCCGCGGCCGGCACTGTTGTCGGCAGCCCCGCCGCCGGCACTGCCGCTGTTACGGAGCCTTGTCGAACTCCAGCGCGCAGGAGTTGATGCAGTACCGCAGACCGCTCGGCTGCGGACCATCGTCGAACACATGGCCGAGGTGGCCCCCGCAGCGCTTGCACACGACCTCCGTGCGCACCATTCCGTGGCTGTGGTCCGCTCGGATCTCGACGTTGTGTGCGACGGCCGGCTCGTAGAAGCTGGGCCAGCCGGTCCCCGACTCGAACTTCGTCTCGGAGTTGAACAGCTCGGCTCCGCAGCCCGCGCACCGGTAGGTGCCGTCGTCCTTCATGTGTACGTACTCGCCGGCGAACGGGCGCTCGGTGGCCTGCCGGCGCAGCACGTTGTACTGGTCCTTGGTCAGACGCTCGCGCCACTGCTCGTCGCTGAGCTCGGCCGGATCTGACTGGTTGGTGCTTGCGCTCTCGCTATTCATAGTGCTCACCGTAGCGCGCGGTCGTGAACAAAGCGGAAACTACCGGTCGGAGATGTAGCTGTTCGCCGCTCTCGGATCGGGGGTGATCATCTCCATGATCAGGCTCGACCAGCCGAACTGCCGCGCACCCATGCCGGCGCGTGTGTAAGGGTCGTAGTACTCACGCAGCCCACTTGCCTGCACAGCCGCAGCGGCGCGGCTTGCGAGCTCTCGCGCCTGCGCGGTGTAGCCGAGCCGCAGCAGACCGAGCCACACGAGCCAGCTGGCGTTGATCCACGTCGGGCCGCGCCAGTAGCGCCGCTGGCGCAGCGGACCGAAGACATCGTTGCGGGAGAACTTGGGGTCGGTCGCGGCCACCGACGGTGGCGCCACCGGCAGCCAGAATCGGTCGGTGCGCAGCAACTGCTCCTCGACCAGCCGCCGCCCGATCGTCTCGGGCAGGTCAGGTAGTGCCAGCGGCGCCAGCGCCGCCCAGGTCAGCGATGGCCCCGCGCGCGGCCCCGCCCGCGGCGCCGGGCGTGGCGCCGGGCGCGCGAGCGCCGAGAACAGCCCGGAGCGCTCGTCGTACATGCGCGCCACGATCGCCTCGGTCAGCGAGCTCAGGCCGAGCGCCGCGCGCGACAGCGAGTACAGGACGTTGGTCAGCGGTTCGCAGCACACCGGCCAGCCGCGGGCGGCGATCCGCCGCAGGTCGTAGTGCAACCGGCGATTTCTGCGCACGAGTCCGATGTAGCCCGGCTGCGAGTGCGCTCGCTGGCCCCAGATCGCGTCGAACTGGGGCGAAGCATCGAGCCCGGACTCGTCCGGCTGCACGATCCACAGCAGCCCATCGGCGTCGAGCGTGCGGTTCCCAGCCAGCCAGTCGTGGTGCGCGGCGATCGCAGGCTCGGCCGCTGGATCGCCAACCGCGATCGACCACGCCCAAGCCAGCGCCGGAGGCTGGATGCTAGCCGTCATCGCCGCGCCCGGCGTCAGCACGTTGTACGTGAAGCGGCGCGCGCCGCGCAGCGGCGTGTTCCAGAAGATCGTGTGCCCGATGAACCCGTCCGCACGCTGCGCCGCCAGCAGCGAGCTGAGCTCGCGCCTCGAACGCTCGCAATCGAAGTGACGCCACGCGATCGCGGTGAAGCACGAGTCCCAGTACCACTGCCAAGGGTAGTGGCTCGGGCTCGGGCAGGTGTAGGCGAACGGCACGCCATCGCCATCGCGCCGTCCCTCCCGCCAGTTGTCGCGGAGCACGGCATGACAGGTTGCGCTGATCGCGCTCGTGTCGTGCTCGTCCGGCATCCGGCGCTAATCGTGACAGGCGCCGAGAGCGGGGCGGGGTCCTTGCGTCGTGCGGCCGTGCTCGGCCGAGCCCGGCCGAGCACGCCTGAGCCGCGATTCGCGGCGATTCTGGCGTACCGCGCACCGCGCCGAACAAACGGCCAGATCCGCGTTCGCGGTGTGGAGCCGGCATGCCCGAGCGCCGACCTCAACTGCACGTGACCTATCAGAAAATGGACTGATGGCGCGCTGAACAAAAACGCTAACGATCGAGCAGCCATCTCATGTGGAGCTTCGACGAACTCTGGCAGGCACCGCACCCTCGCCCGACTCACTCCCTCTCTGAACCACCCCAGCCGCCGGACGCGCATCCGCTTCGCTACGTGAGCAGGTGCGTCAGGCGTTCTGACCACGTTTGGGGCCGGCGGCAGGTCGTCGATCATTTCGACAGACGTGCCGGGCGGCGTTGGCGCTGCGCCTGCAATCTGAGTGATCGCCGCCTGCAACGGCGGCGATGACTGGCTGGGCGCGGCGCCCCGCGTCGCGCCCAGCCAGTCCGCCTGCGGCTCGGGCTGCACCGTGTCGCCGGCGCCCATCACGGCTCCAGCGTCGCCGGTGCGGCTGGGCCGCGGGCTGCCTGCGCTGGCGGCCGATCAGCGCGAGAAGGTGCCCTTCCGCTGTGTCTAGCGTCTTGTCTTGCGGGGTAGGAACACGGTCAGATGACGCTGACCGTGAGCTACCAGCCACGCGAGGACCGCTACGACACGATGCAATATCGCCGTTGCGGCGCCAGCGGGCTGCGGCTCCCTGCGATCTCGCTTGGCCTCTGGCAGAACTTCGGCGCCGGGCAGCCGCTCGAACACAGCCGGGCGGTGATTCGCCGGGCATTCGATCTCGGGATCACTCACTTCGATCTCGCCAACAACTACGGCCCTCCCTACGGCACCGCCGAGCTCACGTTCGGCCGCTTGCTGCGCGAGGATCTAAGCGCCCATCGCGACGAGCTCGTGGTCTCCACGAAGGCTGGTTACGACATGTGGCCCGGTCCTTACGGCGATTGGGGATCCCGCAAGTACCTGCTGGCGAGCCTCGATCAGAGCCTGGGGCGCATGGGGCTCGACTACGTCGACATCTTCTACTCGCATCGGTTCGACCCCGACACGCCGCTCGAGGAGACGCTCGGCGCGCTGGACAGCGCGGTCCGTCAGGGCAAGGCGCTGTACGTGGGCATCAGCTCCTACTCCGCCCAGCGTACAGTCGAGGCGATCGAGATCCTCGCGCGCCTGGGCACGCCGCTGCTGATCCACCAGCCCTCGTACTCGATGCTGAATCGCTGGATTGAACCGGAACTGCTCGACGTGCTCGGCGTCGAGGGCGTCGGCTGCATTGCGTTCTCGCCGCTCGCCCAAGGGCTGCTCACCGACAAGTACCTCCAAGGCATCCCAGCGTCGTCGCGGGTCCGCAGCGGCGCTGACTTCTCCGAGCGCCTGATCAGCCCCGAGAACCTCCGGCGGGTCCGGGCCCTGAGCCGGATTGCCGCGGCTCGCGGGCAGACGCTCGCGCAACTCGCGCTCGCCTGGGTCCTGCGCGATAAGCGTGTCAGCTCGGCACTGATCGGCGTCAGCGGCGTCCGGCAGCTCGAGGGCAACGTCGCCGCGCTCGCGCGCCTGGACTTCGACGACGAGGAGCTGGCCGCAGTCGACCAGCACGCGCGCGAGGGAGAGATCAACATCTGGTCCGCCTCCAGCGACGCCTGAGGCGTGCTGCGCTGCTGTGCGGCGCGCTGGACCGGGGTTGTTGGGGCGCTCGCCACCACAGCGGAGCCTGCCGCCGGGACTGATACCCCAACCGCCAAGATATTGGCGCTGTCACGCTCGCGGGGGTGACAGCGAAGCAGCCGCCATCACTATCCGCAGCCCGTGTTGAACCCGCAGCTTCCGCACGTGTAGCAGCTGCCGGTGCGCTGCATCATGCCGCCGCATTGCTGGCACGCGGGACCGAGGTCCAGGCCCCTTCGCACGGCGGGCTGCACCGGCGGGCTGTCGGTCAGCAGCGCCGCGGCCGGAGACGCCGCGGCGCCCTGCTCGGCACCGTTGCCGACGCTGCGCACCGCTCCTGCGGTGTCGCCGGTGTGCGAGCTGGCGGCGTCCTGTGCGGCTTTGCGCGCGCGCACCTCAGGCGTCAGGATCCCCAGCTCCTCCTGCAGATCGACGGCGAGGAAGCGCGACGCGAGCCAGCGCATGATGTAGTCCGGCATCGACTTCGCGAACGGGATCTCCGGATTGGAGGTCATGCCCTCGGGCTCGAAGCGCATGTAGCTGAACTTGCGCACGAGCGTTTCGAGCGGCACTCCGTACTGCAGCGCGATCGAGATTGCGGTCGCGAACGCGTTCATCATCCCGCGCAGCGTCGAGCCCTCCTTGCCGATGTCGGTCAGGAAGATCTCGCCGACGGTGCCGTCGTCGTACATGCCGGCGGTGATGTAGCCCTCGTGGCCGCCGATCGAGAACTTGTGCGTGATCGAACGGCGCTCACGCGGCATCCGGTGGCGCTTCGGTGGTGCCTTGGCGAGCGCTTCGGCGATCGCCTTCTCGAGGTCGGCTATCGGGATCGTCTGTACGACGTCTGCGTCGGCCAGGTCCGCCGCCGTGTCCGGCGCGTCGTTGCTCTGATGCGCGTCGGTCGAAAGCGCCTGCGCGGTCTTGCAGCCGTCACGGTAGACCGCGAGCGCCTTGATCCCCAGCCGCCAGGCCTTGATGTAAGTGTCCGCGATGTCATCGACCGATGCGCTCTCGGGCAGGTTCACGGTCTTCGAAATCGCACCCGAAATAAACGGCTGCACTGCTCCCATCATCTTGATGTGGCCCATGTGCGAGATCGCCCGCTCGCCGACGGCCACATCGAACACCGGCAGGTCCTGGTCGGCGAGCTCCGGCGCGCCGACGATCGTGCCGTGCTCGTTGATGTACGCGAGGATCTGCTCGACCTGTCGGTCGTCGTAGCCGAGCGTCTGCAGCGCCAGCGGCACCGTGCGGTTGACGATCGTCATGTGGCCACCGCCGACGAGCGCCTTGTACTTGACCAGCGAGAAGTCGGGCTCCACCCCGGTCGTGTCGCAGTCCATCAAGAAGGAGATCGTGCCGGTCGGAGCGAGCACCGTCGCTTGTGCGTTGCGGTAGCCGTGTTCCTCGCCCGCGTACACCGCGTCCTCCCAGGTCGACCGGGCCGCTTCGAGCACGGCCGTGTCGGCGCAGGTCGCATCCGGGATCGCGTAGGTGGCGTCGCGGTGCATCCGCATCACAGCGTTGTGGGCCTCGCTGTTCTCCGCGTAGCGGTCGTAGGGTCCCATCGCGGTGGCGATCTGAGCGGACTGCAGGTACGCACGGCCGGTCATCAGCGCCGTAATCGCGGCCGCCGTGCCCCGCCCGGCATCCGAGTCGTAGGGCACCCCGTCGGCCATCAGGTAGGCGCCGAGGTTCGCGTAGCCGAGGCCGAGCTGGCGGAACGCGCGCGCGTTCTCGGCGATCTGCTCGGTCGGGTAGCTCGAGGGGGAGACAAGGATCTCCTGCGCGAGAAGCATGATGTCGACCGCCCGCTCGAACGCCTCCACGTCGAGCGTGCCGTCGCCGCGGCGGAACTTCATCAGGTTCAGCGAAGCGAGGTTGCAGGCCGAGTCGTCGACATGCATGTACTCGCTACACGGATTGGAGGCGTTGATGCGCCCGGAGTTGGGGCACGTGTGCCACTGGTTGATCGTCGTGTCGTACTGGATGCCGGGATCGGCGCAGCGCCACGCAGCCTCGGCGATCTCGGCCATCAGCTGCCGGGCGGGGATCGGCTCGCCCACCGGCTCGCCGGTGTTGCGCGCGATCAGATGCCAGTCCTCGTCGTGCCTGACCGCGCGCATGAAAGCGTCTGTGATGCGAACCGAGTTGTTGGCGTTCTGGTATTGGATCGAGTGGAAGCCGTCGCCGTCGATCGACATGTCGAAGCCGGCGTCCCGCAGTGCCGCGGCCTTGTCCTCCTCTCTGGCCTTGCACCAGATGAACTCGCGGATGTCCGGGTGGTCGATGTTGAGCACGACCATCTTCGCCGCCCGGCGCGTGCCGCCGCCTGACTTGATCGAGCCCGCCCAGGCGTCCGCGCCGCGCATGAACGACACCGGGCCGGATGCGGTGCCGCCGCGGCTGAGCGCCTCCATCGAGCCGCGAATCGCGGACAGGTTGATGCCCGACCCCGAGCCTCCACGGAAGATGATTCCCTCCTTGGTGTTCCACTCCAGGATCGACTCCATGTCGTCCTGCACCGACAGGATGAAGCAGGCGCTCGCTTGCATCTTCGGGCTGCCGACCGGATGCCAGCCGACGTTGAACCACACGGGCGAGTTGAACGCTGCCATCTGGTGCACCAGGATGTGGGTCAGCTCGGCCTTGAACGCCTCCGCGTCTTCGCCGGCGGCGAAGTAGCCGCGCTCGGAGCCCCACGCAGCGATCGTGGCCGCGACCCGGCTGATCATCTGCTTGACCGAGCTCTCGCGTTCAGGTGAGTCCGGCTGTCCGCGGAAGTACTTCTGCGCGACGATGTTGGTCGCGTTCTGGGACCACGATCGCGGGAACTCCACGCCGAGCTGCTCGAACGACACCTTGTCGCCGCTGCCGATCCGCGCGTCCCGCAGTTCCCACTCGATCAGATCGAAGGGATGCTCGCCCGCCACCGTGAAATAGCGGTCGATCGAGAGACCCCGACCTGACTGAGACTCAGTCGTGAGTTGGGTTTGCGGGGTGTTTTCCATGCCTCCAGGCTCCTCTTCATTTCCGCTTCTTGCGCTGATTTCCCTCGGCTTCGAGACCACTCGGTGGGAACCACGAATCCTCGCTCAGGGTCCGGACGGAACGACGATGCGAGAGGTCCACGGTAACCGCCGGCGTTGCTAGCGCGACTCCTTGTCGGCTCGCTCGGCCTGCGCGAGCAACTCCGCAGCCGTCCGCTCGGCGTCCTCGCGCGCGGCCCCGGCGAACGCCAGCTCGCCGACGAGCTGCTCCAAACGGCTCTCGAGCCTGGTCACGTGCGCCTGCAGCGTCAGCGCACGAGAGTCCGACTGCTCGCGCCGCTCGGTCTCGGCGCGAACGATGTCGGCCAGGACGCTGGCATGGACGCCCTCGTGCTCGATCACCTCGGTGAGCCCCGCGATCGCGACGTGCAACTCCTGCGCCTGCGACTCGAGCGCCTGCGCGTGCGCCTGGAGCGCCTCTGCGCGCTGCCGCTCGGTGTGCAGTTGCGCCTCTGCGGCGACGGCGCGCGTGTCTGCGTCCGCGTGCTCGATCAGCCCCTCCCGCAGCAGGTCGATCTCGGCGCTGCGGCGCATCGCGTCGAAGTCATCCTCGGCGATCGCGTCGAGGTCGGCGTGGGCGATCGCGTCGAGGGCATCCTCAAGCGGCTCCTCTGGAGCCGTGAACGGCGCTGGCACGGTTGCGCCCGCACCCGGCGGGCGACGCCACGGCGACGGGGCGGGCAGCGCGAGCACGGTCCCGTCGCCGAGGTCGAGCATGAACGCGACGTCGCCGCCGATCAGGTCGCTGTGCGTCTGGTAGGCCGCGCGGATCACGCCGCGCGGCCGCGGCGGCGCCAGCATCGCCTGCTGCCTGTGACGTTGGGCACCGTCATCGATCGCGAGGACCGGCCTGCCGGGCGGCGGTGCCCCGCCCCAGCGGGCATCGAGACGTAGTAGCGCCCTGCCGGGCGCTACTTCCACAAGCTCGAATGCGATTAGCTCGAATGCCGGTGACGCGCTGGTCACTGATCGGCGATTGTAGGTCTGTTATACATCTCGCGCCGATGCATGTCCTGCCGATGCCCGCTATGCAGGCTCAATGAAGCTGCTCGTCACAGGCGGTGCCGGCTACATCGGCTCGATCGTCTCGCGCCTGCTCCTCGCCGCCGGTCACGAGGTCGTGGTGCTGGATAACCTTGAGCGCGGCCACCGTAGCGCGGTTGCGCCCGAGGCGCGGCTGGTGCTGACGGACCTGAGAGATGCGGGCGGCGTGCGGGCGGCGCTCTGCGAAGGCTTCGACGGCGTTTTGCATTTCGCGGCGCTGGCGCTGGTCGGCGAATCGGTGAGCCATCCGGAGCGCTATTACCGCACCAACGTTTGTGGTTCGCTGAACCTGCTCGAGGCAATGCACGCGGCCCGCGTTCCAAGCCTGGTGTTCTCGTCCACCTGCGCCGTGTACGGCCAGCCGGACGAGGTGCCGATCTCGGAGGCGGCGCCGCCGCGCCCCGCCAACGCCTACGGCGCGTCCAAGCTCGCCGTCGACGGGATGATCTCCGACTTCTGCGGCGCGCACGGGATCGGTGCCGTCAGCCTGCGCTACTTCAACGTGGCGGGCGCCAGCAGCGGCGTGGGTGAGGATCACGAGCCCGAGACGCACCTGATCCCGAACATCCTGCACGCCGCCCTCGGTCTGCGCCCGGCGCTGGACATCTTCGGCACCGACTATCCGACGCCCGACGGGACTGCGATCCGCGACTACATCCACATCGACGATCTGGCCGCCGCGCACCTGCTGGCGCTGCAGGCCGCGCGCGGCGGCGAACACCAGATCTTCAACCTCGGCAACGGCAGCGGCTTCTCGGTGCGCGAGGTGATCGCCGCGGCGGAGCAGGTGACCGGCACCACGATCCCGACCGTCGAGTGCTCGCGGCGACCCGGCGACCCCCCGATGCTCGTCGCCGCCAGCGACAGGATCCGTTCGGTGCTCGGCTGGCAGCCGCACAAGCCCGCGCTGACCGAGATGATCGCCGACGCGTGGGAGTTCGCGCAGGCGCGCTCTGGCTCAGGCTGCTAGCGAAGCTCGCGTTCAAGCGCTGTCGGCTGCGGCCACGCAGCTACGCGGCGACTCCGTGCTCGACCGCATAGCGCACCGCCCCCGCCCGGTTGTTGACGCCGAGCTTGCGGTAGATGTTGGTCAGGTGGAACTTGACCGTGTGCTGGCTGACCCACAACTCGCTGCTGATCGCGGCGGTGGTCTTGCCCGAAGCGACCGCGGACAGCACAGTGTGCTCGCGCTTGGTCAGGATCGGCTCGTCGTCCTCTGCCGGCTGCGCCGGGGCGTGAGCACGTGAGGAGACGTGGAACACGACGCCGCTTGCCACTTGGCGGATGATCGACACCAGGTCGGCCGGCTGCACGCTCTTAACGATGTAGGCGCTCGCGCCCGCGTTCAGCGCCGAGTCGATCGTGGCCCGGTCGTCGGCGGCGGATAGCACCAGCGTCTTGACCTCCGGCCAGTCGCGCCGGATCGTCTCTACGCATTCGGCGCCGTTGATGCCCGGCATGTGCAGGTCCAGGACCACAACCTCGGGGCGCCGTCGCTCGATCATCGCCAGCACCTGCGGGCCCGTACTGGCTTCGCCGACGACCTCGATGTCGTCGCTGCGCTCAAGCGCGCGACGGATCCCCGTGAGGATCAGCGGGTGATCGTCGGCGATCAGCACGCGGCTTCGCCGTGTGGGGGTCGGTGCTTGAAGTTCGAGGCGTGCCAAGCCGGCGCTCATGACTCATCTCCTGTCGACGGGCGCTCGCGTGTGGAGCTGCTGTTGCGGGTTCCGGGAGCCTGTTTGCGAAAGTCGGCGGACAGGGTGTACATCTTGAGCCCTGAAGAGTGCCCCTGGACGAAAGGCTAATCTAGCGACCGATTTTGCCTAAACGAAAGTCCAGGCGTCCAGGCAGGGCTGTCCATTCAAGATTGGACGCGCCGATCCGTCAGATCGCTTAGCGCTGCCAGCGCGCTGGCGACCACCTCGTCCCCCGTCAGCGATGCGTCAAGGATCCGGAACCGGTCCGCCTCGCAGGAGGCCAGCCATGCGTAGGCGTCCTGGACGCGCGCGAAGAACTCGTCCCCCTCCCGTTCCAGCCGGTCCGCTGCGCCGGCGCGCGCGTGTGATCGGGCCCGCGCACGGGCGGCGTCGAGTACGAGCAGCAGCGTGCGGTCCGGTTGCAGCCCGGCGGTAGCGAACTCGTTGAGCGTGCGGATCTGGTCGATCCCGAGCTGTCTGCCGCCACCCTGGTAGGCCAGCGACGAGTCCACGAACCTGTCCAGCAGCACCCAACCACCCGCGGCCAGCCGCGGCGCGATCACCTCTTCGATCAGCTGCGCCCTTGCCGCGGCGTATAGCAGAGCTTCGCAGCGTGCGCCGATCTGCAGCAGTGGGTCCTTGACGAGCCGTCGTACGCGCTCGGAAGCGTCCGCGCCGCCGGGTTCGCGCAGCAGCTTGACGTCGATCCCGCGCTCGTCCAGCGCGGCTTCGAGGCGGCTCGCCAGCGTGGTCTTGCCGGTGCCATCGATTCCCTCGATCGTTATCAAACGTCCACGCGCGCTCATCGGTGCTGACGTTATCTACGGTTAGGATCGAGAAGCGTGCTGGCCGAGCTAGAGAGACAACCGAACGCCCGCGCCCTGCTGGGGCCGGCGCTGCTCCCGGGTGGCCGCCCGTCGCACGCCTACCTGTTCCATGGTCCCGGCGGAGCCGGCAAGCGGGCGGTCGCGCGCGCCGCCGCCGCGGAGCTGCTGAGCGAAGGTTCGCCCGACCCGCACAGCGCTCGCAACCGCGTCGCCTCCGGTTCGCACCCGGATCTGACGTGGGTTTCGCCCAGCGGCGCGCACGAGATCCTCGTCAGCGATATCGACCGGCCGGTCGTCGCGGCGGCGAGCAAGACTCCGTTCGAGTCGGCGCGGCGCGTGTTCGTGATCGAGCGAGCTGACGAGCTCAGCGACGAGGCCGGCAACCGGATGCTCAAGACGCTCGAGGAGCCGGCCGCGTTTGTGCATCTGATCCTGATCACCGACCGGCTCGCTGAGGTGCTGCCGACGATCCGCTCCCGCTGCCAGCTCGTCCGTTTTGATGCTCCGCCGACCGAA
The DNA here is from genome assembly GCA_052147535.1 of Solirubrobacteraceae bacterium. Taxonomy (GTDB): domain Bacteria; phylum Actinomycetota; class Thermoleophilia; order Solirubrobacterales; family Solirubrobacteraceae; genus Palsa-465. The sequence continues at coordinate 27,991 of JBKQKK010000266.1, forward strand.
CAGGTCGCTGAGCAGATCGAGGCGACCGGAGTACAGCCGCTGACGGCTCTGGCGTGCGCCAAGCTCGCGCTCGGGGACGCGGACGTCGCGCGCGCGCTCGCCTCGGAGCACGGCGTGGCTCTGCGGTCCGCGGCCGAGCGCTACGCGCGCGCCGCGCTCGGCGGCGAGGCCGTCGCGCGGACACCCTGGCTCGAGCTGCTCGAGGCCGTCAAGGCGCGCGGGGAAGCGGTCCGGGTGGAGCTCGGGCAGCGCGCAGCCGCGGATCTGGAGCTGTATCCGCGCCGCGACCGCAAGCGTGTGCAGACTGAATGGGACGATCGGACACGGCGCGCCAAGCGCCGGGTGGAGACCTCGGAGCTGGATCTCGGCCTGCAGCTCGTCACGCTCTGGTTCAGCGATCTCGCCGCGCTGGCTTGGGGCGCGGAGGATCTCGTGCGCCACGTTGATCGCGCCGAGCTGCTGGCGGCGGACGCGGACCGCGAGCCCGCGAACCTGCGCGCGGCGATCGATCTGGTCGAGGACACCAGAGTGCGCTTTGCGTTGAACGTGAGCGAGGATCTCGCGTGCGAGGCGCTCGCGTACCGGCTGGAGCGCGTGCTCGCGCCGTGAGCAACGAGCTGCGCGTCTATCTCCGCATGCCGGCGGCGGTTGATGAGCGGGAGTTCACGACACTGATGCGCGCTAGCCGCGTGTTCCATCGGCCCTGGGCGACCGCGCCGCTCGACGACCGGGCTTTCGCCGCTTACCTCGCCGATACCCGACGTCAGGACTTCGAGGGGCTGCTCGTGTGCCGCTACCGGGACGACGCGATCGTCGGCTTCTTCAACCTGTCGCAGATCGCGCGCGGCTCGTTCCAGAGCGCCTATCTCGGATACGCGGTCGGCCAGCCGTTCGCCGGGGAGGGTTACATGTCGGAGGCGATCGAGATCGTCCTGCAGCGCGCCTTCATCGACCTTCACCTGCACCGCCTGGAAGCGAACATCCAGCCCGGCAACCTCGCCTCGGCGGCGCTTGCCCGCGGCGCGGGTTTCCGCCGCGAAGGCTTCTCGCCGAGATACCTCAAGATCAGCGGTCGCTGGCGCGACCACGAGCGCTGGGCGCTGCTCGCCGAGGAGTGGCGCGAGCGCGTCGGCAGCGCCTGACACCGTTGCCCGATTGGGCCTGCGGCGCCGGCGCTCGCCGTCGCCGGCGCCACTCCTCCTAAACCCGAGCCGATCCGTCTACCGCTCAGCAAAGGACACGACGACACGATATGACCACGCTCGCCGTTGCAGAAGCCCCTCGCTCCAGAAACAGGTGACAAAACCAATCAGGAATCGAGAAGCGCCGGTTACCGAACCGCACCTAACATGACCGCCATCGGTATCATCGTCCTCGACGTTCCTCCCAGATGACGACCCGGACGCATCGCTGGCCTCCGATCGCGACAGCTTGGCTTCGAGGTCCGCACCGACGTCGGATGCGGCGGGATGCGCTGGATAACAGTCGGCCCCGCCAACCAGCCCGGCACTTTGATTTCCGTTCGTCTTTGAGTTCGACAAGACACACCGGGTTGATCTGACCCACGACTTTCAGGAGTGACCATGACCGGCTCTTCCACCCAGGGAATCAAGACCGTGCTGCATCCCGTGTCCGACCTGACGACGGCCAAGGCGGTGTACGCCGCCCTGCTCGGCCTCCCGCCGCAGACCGATGGGCCCTACTACGTCGGCTTCGAGGCCGAGGGCCAGCACATCGTGCTCGTGCCCCGCGGTGGACCCCAGGGCATGACCTCGCCGGTGGCCTACTGGCACGTGCCTGACATCGAGGCGAAGCTGGCCGAGGTGACCGCTGCCGGTGCCACCCTGAAGGACCCCGTGCGCGACGTCGGTGGCGGCCGCCTGGTGGCTACCGTCACCGACCCCGATGGCAACGTCCTCGGGCTGCTTCAGGACCGATGAGTGCCAACTCCCCTCCCGCCTTTAGCGTCGTCGCGACATCGAGCACTCCGCTCACCCACGACATCGATGTCTGGATGGCCAGTGCTTGGGCGGACGGTGGGGGTATCTGGTACCGCTGTCCTTCGACTGAGACGGCGAAGCGCTGCTAGTGGCCACGCCGACGCACAGCCCGACCGGCTGGAACCTGGCCGCCATCCGGGCCGCTCGGCTGGGGCTGGGCCACCGCAGCGACGTGTCCATGATCGAGGGCGAAGTCGGAGTCCTCGAGAACGCCTCGGCCGGGCGCGCCGCGTGGCCGAGGCCCAGAGGCTCCGCGGGCCGAGGCGAAGCAGAACCAGACGTACTGCCCGAAGCCGGTCAAATCGAGCCAGGCGAGGCCGACGGAGACCGCGAAGGCGGCCCCGTGTAAAAGATGGAGACACGATGAGCATGGCCACGAGGACGGACACGCAGTCGCCTGCACTACACGTTGCCGACAGCCACGATCTGATCCGCGTGCACGGCGCGCGCGTGAACAACCTCAAGAACGTCAGCGTCGCGATCCCGAAGCGCCGGCTGACGGTGTTCACCGGAGTCTCCGGCTCGGGCAAGAGCTCCCTGGTGTTCGGCACGATCGCGGCGGAGTCGCAGCGGATGATCAACGAGACCTACAGCGCCTTCGTGCAGGGTTTCATGCCAACGCTGGCGCGGCCCGAGGTCGACGTACTCGAAGGGCTGACGACCGCAATCATCGTCGATCAGCAGCGCATGGGAGCCGACGCCCGCTCCACGGTGGGTACCGCCACCGACGCCAACGCCATGCTGCGCATCCTCTTCAGTCGGCTCGGGCAGCCCCACGTCGGGCCTCCCAACGCCTTCTCCTTCAACGTGGCCTCGGTCAGGGCGAGTGGCGCGATCACGGTCGAGCGTGGTGCCGGCAAGACGGTGCGGAAGAGCTTCACCCGCACCGGCGGCATGTGCCCGCGCTGCGAAGGCCGGGGCACGATCTCCGACATCGACCTCACCCAGCTGTTCGACGACACCAAGTCGCTGGCCGAGGGCGCCATCATCGTGCCCGGCTACACGGTGGACAACTTCTGGGCGGTGCGGCCCTACCTCGAGTCGGGCCTCCTCGACCCGGACAAGCCCATCCGCCGCTACACCAAGAAGGAACTGCACGACTTCCTCCACCACGAGCCGATCAAGGTGAAGGTCAACGGGGTCAACGTCACCTACGAAGGCCTGCTCCTCAAGATCCAGCGGTCCTTCCTGTCCAAGGACCGCGAGTCGCTGCAGCCCCAGATCCAGGCATTCGTGGACCGGGCGGCCACCTTCACCGCCTGCCCCGGGTGCGACGGCACCCGGCTCAACGACGGGGCCCGGTCGTCGCGCATCGGTGGTATCAACATCGCCGACGCGTGCGCCATGCAGATCAGCGACCTCGCCGGCTGGATCGGCGGCCTCGACGAACCGTCGGTCGGGCCGCTGCTGGCGTCGCTGCAGGAGACGCTCGACTCGTTCGTGGAGATCGGGTTGGGGTACCTCTCGCTCGACCGGCCGTCGGGCACGCTGTCGGGTGGCGAGGCCCAACGGGTCAAGATCCTCCACCTCGGCTCCTCGCTAACCGACGTCACCTACGAAGGCCTGCTCCTCAAGATCCAGCGGTC
>JBKQKK010000267.1:0-2711 GCA_052147535.1 Solirubrobacteraceae bacterium
TCGCCCGGACCAGCCGCGCCGCTGACCAGGGACGGTGGGAGAACACGATGCGGTTCTGGGCCGGACCGCAGGTCCTGATCGTCGACGAGCTCGGATACCTCCCGATGGTCGGCGAAGCCGGATCGCACCTGTTCCAGGTGATCTCGCGCCGCTACCTCCACGGCTCGGTGATCTTGACCACGAACCGGGGGATCGCCGAGTGGGGCACGATCTTCGAGGACACAACCGTCGCGGTCGCGATCCTCGACCGCCTGTTGCATCACGCGACGGTGCTGGCGATCAACGGTGACAGCTACCGCATGCGCGCCCACCGCGCCCGCCTGGCGCAGCTCCGCAGCCCGGGCGCAGCCGACCCGCAGGCCACGTCATGACCCCGGCGACCGATGACCGTGCCGTGCCCGCGCACGCCCGGCAGCTCGCCGCCCGCCTGTCGGTTCTGTTTGACCGTGACGTCGAGATCGTCAAACAGCTCAACCAGGCTCACGACCGTCTCGCGCACGCCAACGAGCAGCTCTACACCACCCCGATCATCGACACCCCGCAGCAGATCCACTGGCAGATCCACCGCGCGTTCTGTGCCTACCGAAACGCCTACGAGCAGCGCCGCCAGCTCGCCGTCGAGGTCGGCGAGATCTCACAGCAGTTCACCGACGCGCTCTGCGCCGCCGGCTACAGCGCACAACAAGCCCGGCAGGCCAACGTGCACCAGCTCACCGAACCAGCACCCCCGTGAAAGGCCTGGCCGGGCCGTCCGCTACGGTGCCCGGGCGTGATCGAAGCGAAGCTCACCGCCAGCCACTTCGAGCTCGAGCTCTACGTCGAGGGCTACGAGTTCCCCAACTTCGACACCGGCCGCGACGGCAACGCGCTCGCGTGCGAGATCGAACTCGACCTCCAAGGACAACGCCTGGACCTCCACGCCGCCCACACGCTGATCCTCTACACCTTCGACCTGGCCGACTACGTCGATCAGCTCCGCACGCTCGAACACACCCCGACCGGCGAAGCGACACTCGGCGACCCGGACGAGCAGTCAGGCGACGAGTTCGGCCTCAGAATCCGCCGCAGCGAACATCACGGGACGATGCTCGAAGGGTTCCTTGCCGAGGACCCCGCCGCCCGCCTGATCTTCGAGCTGATCGACATCGACCAGGCATTCATCCACGACACGCTCGCGCGATTCGCCGCGATTCTCGACGCGTTCCCGGTCCGCGGCGACCCCGCCGCCGACTGAACGCCGGCAACCCCGGCTCAACCGCGTCTACGCCACCGGACGGCCAGCACGCGCGCCGTCACGTCGCCACGCCGTCGCGATCCAGCACGCATCGACGAACGCGCGCTCCTCATCATTGAGGATCAGGTCTCCCACGTCCGGCCGACCACCCGCATCCCGGACACGACGCCGCTCCCAATCAACGTCACCGAGGAACACCGCGGCGTCACGCTCGCCGGCGTCGTGCACGAACACGAGCAGCTCACCGAACTTGTTCTCAAAGCACCCGACGTAACGCCCCGGCCGCTCCTCGACCGCGGGCGCCCCGCGCGAACGATCGCTCACACCCATCAGCTCGTCGACCCGCACACCCGCAAACGATGACCGATACGGCGGCGGAAACCCCACAGCCAGCCGCCGGCCCTGCACGCGCGGGCCGAGCCGGCGCTCGATCTCGCTCACCCCAGGTGGGGAATTTCCATGATCGAGACTGGGGATTTCTCGTGATCCTTGACAGCGCCCTACAGCCGCTTGGTCGAGTTCGCGTAACCGCTGGCGAGCGCCAAAGCTACGAGCGGGTCCGCGAGCAGTTGGCCGAGCAGGTCAACCAGATCCGCGTCTAGCGAGGCCTCGAGCCTCACCAGCAAGGACGCGAGATCGATCACCTCGGCCAACGGCGCGGCCAAGGGCGTCGAGCGCGGGCTCTACTAACATCCCCCATGTGGCTGCTCTCTCCACCGAGCTTCCTGTTCACCGCCTTGATGCCGAGCACTACAGCAGGATCGTCGACTCGGGCGCGCTCGATCAGCAGCGCGTTGAGCTGATCGACGGGATCATCGTCCAGATGAGCCCACACAGCGAGGCGCATGCCAGGATCATTCGGAGGCTAACCAAGCACCTCGCGGGCGCAGCGGGGGGCTCGCTGTCCGTTCAGCTGCCGATCCAGGTCGCGCCGGACTCGCTGCCCGAGCCCGACCTCGCGCTCGTCGACGAGCCTGACAGCGCACACCGCCATCCCACCAGCGCGCTGCTCGTCGTGGAGGTCGCCGCGTCGTCGCACGCGATCGACCGCGGTCGCAAGGCCGAGCTGTACGCAGCTGCCGGCATCCCTACCTACTGGCTAATCGACGTTCCCGCCCGCGCCATCGAGGTTCGCAGCAGCCCCGGGCCAGCTGGCTACCGCACGCTTCACACACTCGAGGCCGGCGACAAGCTCTTCTCCCCCTGCGACGGCGTTGCCGAACTCGCAGTGGACGAACTGTTCGAAGGGCTCTTGCTCTAACTGCGCTCTTCGGCAAGCTCCCGCCTCGATCCCCTGTCCCGCCTGAACGAGCCGTGTGACCAGCCGCCTGCAGAAAATGGGATCCCGTCGCTTAGTGCTCGGGTTCGTGTCAGGAACCGCAAGGTGGCGTCCACTAATTCGTCCTGCGGGTCGCTGCCAAAAGTAACCTTTTGGCAGGCTAGAAGTCATAATATCTATTATCGAGCATTGAATCGC
>JBKQKK010000268.1:0-40235 GCA_052147535.1 Solirubrobacteraceae bacterium
CGGCGCTGGCCCGTCGACCACCTCGATCTCGCTCGCCACCTCTGGCTTGTGCTGGCCACGGCCGTACAGAGCGCAGAGGAGTCGCACAGCGTCAGGCTCGAACCGACAGCGACCTGTCAGCGTTCCCCGTGCCGGCGCAAGGAACCGCAAGTACCTGCGGCGAGGATCGGGCTACTACATCGACGTCGGCGCCGCCGACCTCGTCGCCGACGGAAAAGTCAAGACGGAAAAGTCAAACTAGCCTAGGGGCAGGTTGACCACCTGACAAGAAACACCGTCGTGCTCGAGGACGGGACCGAACTGCGGGCCGACCTCGTCGTCTACGCGACCGGGTACCGATCGATGATGGCTGGGTAGCCCAGTTGATGTCGCAGGAGATGGCCGACCGGGTCGGAAAGGTGTGGGGGCTGGGCTCCGACACCCCTAAAGACCCCGGTCCCTGGGAGGGCGAGGAACGCAGCATGTGGAAGCCCACCCAGCAACGGGCGCTCTGGTTTCACGGTGGCAACCTACACCAGTCGCGCTACTACTCGCTGTACCTCGCACTGCAGCTCAAAGCACGGACCGTCGGGATCAAGACCCCGGTCTATGGCCTGCAGGAGGTCCACCACAACCGTTGAGCGCGCGCCGGCGCTCCGAACGACCGCCTCCGTTTCTCAGCCCCAGTTCTGCTCGTTCACGTTCTTCGGCGCCCGGGTGCTCGGTCCATGCCGACGCGGGCTGGCAGGAACGTCTGCCCGTATCATGTTGCGCTCAGATGGCGGGCTACGAGTCACGAACGGTGATCGTCACTGGGCCGTCGCGGGGTATCGGGCTGGGGATCGCCCAGCGGTTCGCGCAGCTCGGCGCTCACGTCGGGCTGGTCGCGAGCGAGCCCGGAGGGCTTGAGCGTGCGTATTGCACGAGCAAGTGGGCGCTCGTCGGTCTCGTTGAGGTGTTGCACGATGAGCTCGCCGGCAACGGCGTGTCTGTCTGCGCGGTGTGCCCCGGCGCTGTCCGCACGGACCAGCTCGCCGAGGAGCATGCCTGGGGTCCGACCGGCGGCGCGAGCTACCAGAACGCGATGGCGTCCGACGCGGTGGCGCGCCGGATCGTGCTTGCGTCGGGCGGCTCGGCGCCCGTGGTGGTGGTCGATAAGCCGCATTGCGAGTGGCCTTCAACCTTATGGGCGTCATGGGCGGACCGCGGAGGCTGCGCCTTGCCGTCATCGGGTCGGCGTTCAAAACGATGCGCGAGCGTGAGCCACGCGCCGCGATGTCTGCGGACAGGCAGGACGTGCTGGCCGCGGCCCGGACGGTCGCTGGCGTGGACGGCGCGGCGGTGGGGCGTGCAGAAGGCGCCGTGGCGAGGGCCGCGGCGACGGAGCGTGCTGACGGCTGCGTGGCCGGGGACGTGGCGGCGGGGCGTGGGGATGGCGAGCCGGGCGTGCGCAGCCGCTGGACGGTGATCGCCTGCTACGCACTGGTCGCCGCAGCGACCCAGATGCTGTGGCTCACTTATGCGGCGATCACGACCACCAGCGCCGACCACTACGGCGTGTCGGTCAGCGCGATCGGATGGCTGGCGGAGATCTTCCCGCTGCTCTATGTCCTCCTCGCGATTCCGGCTGGTGCGCTTCTCGATCACCATTTTCGTGGGACATTGAGTGCGGGCACGGCGCTGCTCGCCGCGGGCGCCGTCGTGCGGCTCGGAGGCGGGACGTTCGCCTGGGCGATGGCGGGACAGGTGATGATCGCGGTCGCCCAGCCTGTGATCCTCAGCGCCCTGACGCGGCTTGCCGGCGACTACCTGAGCCCGACTGATCGCGCTGACGGCATCGCGATCGGCTCAGCGGGGAGCTTCGTGGGGATGCTCGCGGCGCTGCTGCTCGGTCCGCTGATCGGCGATCACGGGCACCTCGAGCGCCTGCTCGCCCTGGAGGCCGGACTCACGTTGCTCGCCGCCGCCGGGCTGTGGATCGCGCTGCGGCACCCCGGGCACGCCTCCGGCGAGCGCACGGCGCTGAAGGGCAACGCCGCCCGCGCCCTGTGGGGCATGGCGGAGATGCGCAACCTGTGCTGGCTTGTGTTCCTGGGGTTCGGGATCTTCGTCGCGATCGCGACGTGGCTGCAAACGCTGGTGCAACCCGCTGGCGTGTCAGAGACGACCGCCGGCGTGATGCTGGTCGGCATGGTGATCGCCGGCGTGCTCGGCTGCGCCCTGCTCGCGCCGAGAGTCTCCGAGCGCGGCGCCGAGCGCACCTACATGCTGGTGACCGTAGCGGTCACGCTGCTGGGCTGCCTGGTGTGCGGCCTGAGCACGGCGCTTGGCGTGCGCGCCGGCGCGCTGCTAGCTGTCGGGGCGGTACTGCTCGCTGCGCTTCCGATCGTGCTGACCCGCAGCGAGCGGATCGCGGGGTCGCTCTCCGCGAGCGCGGGCGCGATCGTCTGGCTTGCGGGCAACCTCGGCGGGCTGCTCGTCGCGCTGCTCGTGCAGGCGCTCGTCCACCATCCTCTGCTCGCATTCTGCGCGATGGCAGGCGTCGCGCTGGCCGGCCTACCGATCGCGCTCCGGCTGCCGCGTGAGCACGCGCGTCCCGACGTGCTGTCGGCACGCTCGTAGTCCTCTTACGCGGATCAGCGCGCGTGCACGGGCGATCAGCTGGCGCTCCGATTCCCGGTCCAGGAACTGGGGTCTGATGACATGGCGCTCGAAATGCGCGACGAGCCGCGAGAGCACCTGCAGCTTCTCGTCGGCGTCGAGGATCTTTCGCTCGAGCGGCGCCCGCGGGCCCAGACCGTGCGCCAACTTCGGACCGGCGACGTCGCTCAGGCACGGTGAGCCGGCACGTTTGCGAGGAGAGCTGCTGCCGACGATGGGGTGGTTGCGAGCCACCCATGCCTATGTAACAATCATCACACGCTGGGAGGACTCGATGGCACGGGACGGCTTGGGTTGCCATGCCTGGCATGGCCAGCGAGCTCGAGCGGCTCTGGGAGCAAGCCACGCGCAGCACGAGGAGGCGACTACGAAGTCAGAGGTCGGCAGATGAGACGGTTCAGGCTCATGCTTGCGATCGCGCCGGCACTGGTCGCGGTCGGGCTGCCGGCTGCGGCGTCCGCGACAACGATCGACTTCGGGTCGCCCACCGTCGTGCCGCCGGGTCCCGGCGGACCGTACATCTACGGCGGCACACAGCCGTACGACTCGATGGGCATCGACTTCGACGAGGGCTACCCAGCGGCGGTCGCGGATCCGTCGGCGCTGGAGGCGGTCAACAACTGCACGCCGGAGCTGTACAGCGACCCCGCGCACGCGCTGCCGGACTCCGGCGGTCAGGTGCTGTACGACGCATGCTACGACACCGAGCACTTCTCGAGCTGGTCGGGATGGATCGCGACCTTGCACAACTCCGCCAGCCAGGTGAGCGTGGACCTGCTCTCCTACGGTGCGCCCGGCACTTCGGTCGTGCTGACGGGATACGACTTCAGCGGCGACCCGGTTGGGAGCGACACCGCGACGATCCCGTCGACCGGCGACAGGACGCTCTCGATCAGCACCGCCTCGGCGGACATCTACTTCTTCTCCGTGCAGATCCCCGACCGCCAGAACGTGACGGTCGGCGGCTTCGAGGTCGACGACGTGAGCTTCAACGACCCCGGCACCGGCGCGCCCGCGATCCTGCTCGAGAGCACGGGCGCGGAGGGCTACCCTGGCCAGACCGTGACTGCGAACTACGGCGTCGAGCGTTTCAACGGCGCCGACAACGTGATCGACCCATCGGTCACGGGGTTGCCGGCGTACGTGACGAACACCGCCGCCCCGACGATTCCCGGCAGCGCCGACAGCGGCTCCCTGTCGTTCGCGATCAGCGCGACGGCGCCGGCCCCGAAGCTCGCGCCGTTCATGTTTTCAGCGACCAGCACCGGCGTCACGATCGCACCGCTGAGCGCCGACGTATCGATCGGCCGCGACTTCCTGATCGCCACGATCGCCGGTGAAAACGACGTATCACTCGTGGCTGGCGCCGGCCCGCAGGACGCGCCCGTGGACTTGTACTTCGGCGGCACCAGCGGCCCGATCAAGCTGACCGCGCACGGGCTCCCGACCGGCGTGAGCGCCTCCTTCACGCCCCAGCCGGCGACCGGAACTCCGGGAACCTATAAGACGATTACGGTCGCGCTGAAAGCCGCCGGCACCACGGCTCCCACAACGAACGCGCCGGTGACGATCAAAGCGACCCTGACCGGGAGCCCGAGCGTCCCGTCCGAAACGACGACGATCCACCTGTGGGTCTCGACGTTTGTGCTGCGCGCGCAGGGGATCGCAGTCACGCAGGGCATCCAGCTCGACAACGGCATGCTGATCCCGAGTGGCGTCAACGAGTCGGGTGACTCGTACGTCGGTCTCCCGCTGGTCCAGGACAAGAAGACGGTCGTACGGTTCTTCGCAGACGCGTACGGCGCGCCGGCCGGCGTGCCAGGCGTGTTCGCGCAGTTGACCGCGTACCGCGACGGCGTCGATCTCGGCTCGATCTACAACGATTACGGCCCCGGCACCGGGTCGACCCCCTCGCCGCTGCCGGACACCGGCGAGCTGTTCCCGGCACCGGTGCCGGACTCCGAGCTGGAGAGCAACGTCAACGCGTTCACGTTCACGCTGCCGAGATCGTGGACGTATCACGACGGCGCCCCGAACGACCTGAAGCTCGTCGCGCAAGTGTTCCCTCCGTGGCCGGATGGGAACAACACCTACACCCAGGACTGCGGCATGGCGTGTCCCAACACGTTCGTGCTCAACAACGTGGAGTTCCTGCAGACCGGCTCGCTGACCGTCAGCCCGATCGAGCTGACCGCAAACGGCCAATCCCCCGCGAACTACGATCAGACGTTCGCCTACCCGTCGGCGGTGATGCCGCTCGCCGACGACGGCTTCACGGGCTTCATGTGGCTCCCGTGGGTGGCCACGATCGACATCAGCTCGATTGTCGACGCGTACGGTCCGAGCCCGACCGCGGCGCAGTCCAACCAGATTAACGCCAACGGCCTCAGCTTCGTCCAGAACTGGGATTCCAACAACGGCAACCCGACGAACACGATGGGCATCAGCGCAAACGAGCAGACCCGCGGTGACACCAATATACCGGGCAGTGGACCGTGCCCCGAAGCCCCGGAGTGCTTCAACGGCGCGTACGACAACCCGACCAACGGCGGCCCCTCGGTCGTCGCCTACGCGACCACGAGCTTCGGGATCAACCGGCCGCTGAGTGGCGTCTCGCACGAGCTCTTCCACCAGATGGGGATCCTGCACGCCAGCCCCGCGTGCGGCTCCGGCGCGGTCAACTCGGACGTGGGCTCCGAGAGCTGGCCGCCCGACGAGCGGGGAGAGCTCGACGGGATCGCGCTCAACACGACCTCCGAGCCGTACACGGTCATCGCCAACGGCCTGAACGGCTTCGCAGACGCCTACGACTTCATGTCGTACTGCGCCCAGGTCGGCGGCGGTGACCCCAACGACTGGGTGTCGCCGACGAACTGGGAGGCGGTGTTCTCCGAGTTCGAGGTCCCGGGACCCGGCCCGGTGCCGGCGGCGGCCGACATCCCGACCGGCTCGACGGGCCCTGGCGACGTCGCCGTCGGCGAAACTGCCCACACCGTGCACGCCTCGCGCCTCCCGCGTGCTGCGGCAACGATCGACACCAAACTGCTGCGGGTGATCGGCTTCTACACGGCAAACGGACTGCAGATCACATCGGTCGGTCCCCAGGTCGGCGCAGCGGTCGCCAAGGGCACCTCCGACTACACGCTGACCGCGCTCGCGGCGAACGGCAACGTGATCGCGCACGCGTCGATGCTCGAGACGGCCGGGCACTTCGATCAGCTCGGGCCGTTCATCGAACTGCAGGGCGAGGTGCCCGCGGCCGGCGTCGACAGCGTGAGGATCACCTCGCCAACCGGCCAGACCGCGACGCGCCGCCGGCCCGCCACACCACCGAACGTTCGCGTGCTGGCGCCGATCGCCTCCCGGGCCGGCGCGGCGACAATCGTCGGTGGCGCCCGCCACGTCGTCGTCAGGTGGCGGGCGAGCAGCGCTGAGCACCTGCCACTGACCGTGTCGATCGACTACTCGGCTGACGGCGGCAGCAGCTGGCGAACGATCTGGATGGGCCCGAACCTCGGCCATGTGTCGTTGCCGAGCTTCTACTTCGCGCCTTCGACGGACGCGATGGTGCGCGTCCGCGTCAACGACGGGTTCAACGAGGCGCCGGCGCTCTCGCAGTCGTTCACCGCGGCGGATCCGCCACCCCAGGTCTCGATCCTGACGCCTGCGATGGGGGCTTCCGTCCAGCTCGCCGGCGACGCACCGGTCCAGCTTACCGGCGACGCGTGGGACTCACAACGGCACGAGCTCGGAGGCTCCAGCCTAAGCTGGTATGACGGCGGGACGCTGCTCGGGACAGGAAGCTCGCTCCTCGCCGGACCGCTTCCGCCCGGGACCAACACGATCAAGCTCCTCGCTCGTGACCCCGCCGGCACTACCGCCACCGCAACGACGACGATCGCCGTCCGCCCGGTCCGGATGCCGTTCCTGAGGCTACAGATCCCGTCTAGGATCCCGCCCGGACGAGACTCGCTCGTAGTCACCGCGACCTCCGCCCTGGCGGCGACGCTCTCGGTCGCCGGCCAGCAGCTCCAGCTCGAGCCAGGGCTGAGCGGCCATTTGCAGGTGACCGTGCAACCCGGAGCGAGCCCGCTGATCCTGCGCATGGCGATCACGGCCGACGGGATCCAGGTTCCATTCGCGGCCCGCGTGCATCGCTGAGCAGCCGCCGCGCGCTCAGATGACGTGCTGGCCGCGAGCGGTGCGCCACGCCGTCGAGCGCCCTGCGGCTCCGGCGCGGGCGCGAGCGTGATGTTGCGCTCGTCGGACTGCAGCGCCCGCTCGTCAACGCGCGGCTGCTCGCGCCCGAGCGGTTCACGGTGAAGCTGATCGAGAGCCATGGCCTCGACGCGAGGAATCGCACCGCGAGTGAGAATGAGGAAGGCGCACCCGACGTCCTGTACGTCTGGGATAGCGAACAACGCTGACCGTGACTCTGGGCGAGGTGCGGCTGTCACGCGGGCGGGTGGGGGCGAGACTCCGGGCGTGGATCGCGAGCAACGAGATCGTGAGCTTGATGCAGTTCTGGTCGGCGGCCGCGAGCAGTGCGGGATTGTGATCGTCGACTACGACTCCGGCTGGCCGGCGAGATTTGAAACGGAGCGCGCTCGCGTCCGCCAGGCGCTTGGCGTGCAGGCGCTACGGATCGAGCACATCGGCTCGACCGCCGTCCCGGGCCTCGCAGCGAAGCCAATCATCGACCTGTTGGTGACCGTCGAGGATCCCGAGGACGAGTCCAGGACCGTCCCGAGGCTGACGGCAGCCGGCTATGAGCTGCGCGTTCGAGAGCCCGGCCACAGGATGTTCCACACACCTGACCGCGATGTGCACGTGCACATCTGGGGCGAGGACGATCCCGAGGTTGCGCGCTGCCTACGATTCCGTGACCGGCTTCGCGACTCACCCGAGGATCGCCAAACCTATGAGCAGCGCATGCGAGAGCTCGCACGACGGGACTCGACCGACATGAACCACTACGCGGACGCCAAGGGGCCTATGATCGAGGCGATCCTCGCTCGGGCCAGGGACTGAAACTCCCCGCCGCCAAAACCGCCTTCGATGACGCCCGGCCGCCGCTTCGGATGCCGCCTCTCGGCGCGCTCGGAATCGTCGAAGGCGGCGAAGGCCAGTCCTGAAACACGAAGGGAAGCGTCAGGGAGTGGATCCCGCGGCCCTGAGTTCCGCGCCAAGCGGGGACGCGGCCGCAACGTTCGAGATGCTCGTGCCACCTGCAGAGCAGGTCTGTCGTCACCGATCACGGGATCCCGGTGGACATTGACGGACGCTGCAGCCTGACTCGCGGCCATGTCCGTGACGCCGATTGAAGAAGTCACAGGGGCCCGGAAAGCTCCTCCGGGCCGATCCCGAGTTCGCCGAGCAGCATGGCCGCCCGTGGGCCATCCTCACCGCCGACCCGCTCCGGCACCCGAGCGCCAGCCGCCAGCAGCATCCGCACGATCTCGGCGTAAGGTTCGGGGTCGATCTCGGTGGCCGTCGCCATTGTCGGCCCGCCCTCCGGGTCCTGGCAGTGGCGCGAGCCGTGCAGGGCGGCGCCTTGAAGTTAAGCGCGCGCCCGAGGCAGTAGTGGACGACCTCGGGGTCGGTGCCCGCTTCGATCAGTAGCCGGGCGCAGGTCGGAACGGCGAGGCTCGGCGCCGGGTCCCGTTGGCGAACACTGGACCGCACCGAACTCCACCCGTGCGTCAGCTCATCCGTCGTACTGGAGTTCATAGCGGTGGGTGCCATCCGGCTCGATAGTGAGGTTGAGGGTTCCGGCAATGCCTTCTAGCTCGCCGGTGCCCGATCCCGGGACAACCTCGTAGTGCAGCGTCTGTGCGCCAGACGCCATCGTGCCGAACTGCTGAAGAGCGAAGCTTCCATGCCGATCACCGAGACTGCCGGTCACCGTCTCGATCGCGACGTAGCCAGCGGCGCCCGACTGCGGATCGCCGCCGGAGAGCATCACCCCAGCACCGCCTCCCTGAAGGTCGCCGTGGAACGTCTTGCGCAGATCGAACCGGCGCACCGCGCCATTAAGCTCAGCGGGGCCTGGCGTCAGCTCGACATCGAACGTTCCTCTGGCGAACCCGCTCACGGACCCCAGGCTATCGCGAACGTCGGAAGCGACGGCCCCCTGAAGGAATCCTTGCCGAGACAGTGCGTCGCCGGCGTGCTGTCCGTGCTTCCCGCGCAACACAGGCGCGATCCAGCGTCCCGGACGTACGTGTCGTGACGGTAAAGCGGGTCATCGATCTCGAGCGTGTCCGGCGCCGCGGCCTGCGGGCGGCCCGAGCCGCGGACGCGTCGTGGGGTTGCAGCCCGGGTTGGGGCTATGGCGAGGGGAGCATCCGCGGGTTCCAGATGATCTCCCACAGGTGTCCGTCCGGATCGCGGAAGTAGCCGGAGTAGATGCCCCACGGGCGGTCGTGGGGCGGGGCGCTGACCAACGCCCCGGCTGCCTGCGCGCAACCACAGAGCGTCGACTTCGGCTCTGCTTGAGACGAGATGGCCGATGCTGAACTCGCCTGCCTTGGGCGGGCCGAACGGGACGTCGGCGTCCTTGGCCAAGTCGATGCGGGGATAGAGCGACGGGAGGAGGCCTTCGCGGAGCCTGAACAGCGCGATCGCCCCGGCCGGCGCTACCTCATCGCCTACGAACTCCGTCCCGGCGAGATCGCAGTCGCCACCGGCTGGCGCGCGGCACGGTCAGCACCACGCTGAGCACGCTCGCCGCCGCTGGCGCGATCTCCAACGCCGAGCGCGGCTACCAGCTCCACGTCTGACAGCAGTCCGCAGCGAGCGATTTCCGCTGGCAAGGCAGCCAGCTCGTCACGACGCGCCGCGGTGCGCGTTCTCCACGTGTCGGGAGTGTGGGTGCGCAAGGCGCAAGCGATGTCTCGCTCCTGGCGAGTTGCAGGGCTCAGGCTTGTTGACGCGACTGCTGCTTTTCAGCGCAATGACTGGGAAGTACGTCTGAATCGGTGGCCTTGTATTGGCTTCGATAGCAATGGATACTTGGCTCGGCTGAGCAATCGAGGGAGGCGTGATGAGCTCATCGTTGTTGCAGAACAAGGTGATTCTGATAACCGGCGGGGCGCGGGGAATCGGCGCCGCCACGGCGAAGGAGCTCTCGCGCCGCGGTGCGAGGCCGGTGTTAGCCGACATTGACGCGGCAGCGCTTGCTGACACCGCTGCGGGAATGTCGCCTACACCGCTGGACGTTACCGACGTGTCGGTGTGCGAGGCGGCGGCGCAGCGTGTCCTCGAGGAGTATGGGCGACTGGATGTCGTCTGGGCGAACGCTGGCATCGCGTCCGCTGGGCCGGTGCAGCTGACCGATCCGATGGCTTGGCGAAGGACCGTGGAGGTGAACCTTTTGGGCGCGTACCATACGGTCCGCGCCGCGCTTCCGGCGATTATCGTGCAGCGGGGGTACATCGCGGTCACGGCCTCTTTGGCGTCGTTTGCGCATAGCCCGCAGATGTCGGCTTACTGCGCGACGAAAGCGGGGATCGAGGCGATGGCCAACTCGCTCCGGTTCGAGGTAGCGCATTACGGCGTCGAGGTTGCGACGATCCACCCAACCTGGATCGATACCGACATGGTTCGCGACGGCGAGGACTCGCGTGCTTTTCAGATCCTGCGGGCGGCGCTGCGGCCGCCGTTCAAGCGAACGTACCCAGTCGAGTGCGCGGTGGATGGCATCGTCAGCGGGTTCGAGCAGCGCCGTCGTCGGATTTGTGTCCCGAGGTGGGTATGCGGTTCAGCTGTTGCGTCCACTGCTGACGACGCGCATCATCGAGCGCGATCAACTTGCGGTCGCACCGGAGATGGAGCGTGCCTTCCGGCAGGATCTGGCTGAGCGCGGAATCGAGGGTGCATCGGTTAGCGACCGAGTGGCTAGCCAGCTAGCGCATGCCGAGGAGCGCGCCCACAGATAAAGGGCCCCTCCGCACTTTGAGTGGGTTAGGTGGTGACGGCGCGACGGCACATACAGCGACGCTCATCAATCACACCAAGAGAACCCCGCGTAGCGGCGACCGATACTCCGCTTTCGTCCGCGAGAAGCCGTAGTCCCGGCCCGTGGCCGTGGGAACGCTTGGATTCGTCGCAAAGCGGGCGTCCGATCCACGATCCGCGATCCTCGAAAGCACACGCCCGTGGACACGAGGACTGCCCGATCCACGCGACAAGACCAGCGATGCGCCGCTTTACGTGTAGTGCGTTTCGCGCTACATTGATTGGGTGAAGGCAGCCGCTCCTCTCTCTTTGCGCCTCGGTCCCGATGGACTGAGCGCGCTCGACGACATCGCGCGAAGGCGTGGGATCAGCCGTGCGGAGGCCGCTCGACAGGCGATCGCGGAGACGGCGGAGCGAGACCGGCGACGCAGCGGGCTTGCCGCGGAGGTCCGCAACCTGATGGCGAGCGAGTCCTATGTGGCCGAGGCACTCGAGGTCGCCGCGCTGATGGAGGAACTGCGTGGTCCGAGGTGACGCCCATGCGATCACGCTGCCGAAAGGCCGCGGTCGAGTGCAGCACGGCCGCCGCTACGCTGTGATCGTGCAGGCAGACGACCTGATGATGCTTTCCACGGTCGTGATCTGCCCGACGTCGACATCGGCGCCAGCCGCAAGCTTTCATCCCGAGATCGACCTCGAGGGACGGCGGACACAGGTCTTGTGCGAGATGGTCGGCGCTGTGGACGCGCGTAACCTTGGCGAACACGTTGGGCACCTGAATCACGACGAACTGAGGAGTGTCGAAGATGGGCTCTCCCTCGTCCTGGACATCCCATAGAGCCACTTCGAGCGGAATAACGGTCGCTACCTCAACAATCGAGAACCAGTCCGGAGCGTGTGATCCCCGGACGCTCCCATGCGTCGCAATGCAAGCGTCCGGATCACGTCACCGCGAGGCCGAAAAAGCTTTGTTGTGGTCTGTCTTCGGGTACCCACGGCGGAATTGGGTTAGTCTGACGCCTCGATCTGCAACAAAAAAGCCCCGATTTTGCGGGTCTTTCTCGTAGTAGCGGGGGCAGGATTCGAACCTGCGACCTTCGGGTTATGAGGCGCCTCAAGGGGTCTAGGTAGGTGCCGTTTTGCAGGGATTTCGTGATTTTAGGTGAGGCTAAATCAGGCTGAATTTGCCGATCTTGTTACATGGTTTGTTACACGGTTTTCGGTCGGAGCCCCGTTGGGGTCGGCGTCTCGCGCGGTTGTCCGCGACCAGCAGCAAGGTGCGCGGCTTCCGCGCAAAGCGAGAGCGCCGGCCGCACCGGGGAGAGGCGCGACTGCGCATGAAAGCGGGTCCGGGGGCGAGACGATCGCGCGTGTGTGGCGTTGCAATCGTCGGCTCGGATACTTGGCGAGACCGCTCCTCGGTTGTCGACGCGGTCGTCCGCGAACTTGCCGTCGCCGGACGAATGCCGTGGTGAGCCAGGACTACCGACGGGCGCGAACGCAACATGCTCGTGTTCGTCCCGCAATCGAGCCGAGCATGACAGCCGGGGACAGAGCGCCCGGAATCGGCCGTCCGGCTACGGCAAGGTCAGCGTCGCATCCTGGAGCGCGGGCTTCTCCGTCGTCGTCAGGGCCCGCAAGTCCTGTGCGGCCCGGAGCAGGCGGACCTCGGCCTCCAACCGTTCGGCTTCATGCTGCGCCTGCTCGGCGTCCAACCGCGCGCTCTCCACCCTGATACGTCGGGGGGAATTCCACCAGTACTCGATGGCCTTCAGAAACACCATCCCGCTTCCGCCCGCGGCGAACCAGTCCCATGGCAGGTGCAGCACCAGCTCCAGCGGCGAGCCGTAGGACACGGACTTAACGACAGGCACGTCATCGTCGCGTACACCCAGTGGCGAGATGGTCTGACCCGCCATCGTCTCGGTCGCCGTCTTGGCCGCTGCGTCTGGCAGGACCAGACCCCAGACCTCTCGTGCCGCCCACCACACGGTCACCTCCACCCCCTGATACGCCGGCGGCCACGGTGTGCTCGCAGCCCTCCTGACCAGCCCTGAAAGAGGAACGTCGTCGCGCACCGCAACGCAAGACAGAGCGCCAAGACTGCCGACCGCGGCCACCAGAGCTGCAAGATCAGCGGTGGTCCTCAAGCCAAGCGGCCCGGGCAGAGCTAGACGGGCATCGACCGTCAGCTGCAAGACCGCCGGGTCATGGCGAACGCGAGACCCGACGGTGTCAGTCGACATGGTCGGAACCTACATGTCGGGCAGGACGCTGCGCCCGGCAGGATTGCAGGCCTACGGCAGGCCGAGGGACGCATCGAACTGAGGCGGCATGGCACGCCGCTCCAGCTCGCCGAAAGCGGGGCCGGACCGGGCGATCCGTCGCGTCTGCGGGTCGCCGATGGCCTACTCCACGCTCCGTCATCCAGGTTTGATGGGTGCTGAATTACTCAGCCTCGTCATCGGCTTCCCAACGGTCCCAGACGAAACCGATGTCGTGCTTCCCGTGCCATTGGACGTTCTCTCGGCCGATGATCTTGAGCTTGTCCTCCGGCAACTTCAGGATGGGCGTGTCCGGCTCATAGGTTGCGGGCGGCCAGGGGAGTGTCACCTCGAACGGAAGTGCGCCGACGATCCAAGCCGCTATGTGGAAACCCTGTCCAGCTGCCGGGTCTGTTCCCCAAGAGATCAGGCCCACGAGGGCGCCGGCGTCGTCGAGCACGGCTCCGCCGCTCATCCCCCCGAACGCGCCACAGCTGATCTGGATCCCCGGGTAGTTCATCCTTCCGTCGTTGACGACGGGGAAGTAGATGTCCTCGACTTGGCCCTTCGCCGCGAACATTCCGCCGGCACTGACCACAGGCACGCCCTCGATGGCGGGCACTGGGTTGACTTCGGGGTTGTCAAACACGTAACCGACGAGCGTCAGCGTCTCGCGATGCCTAGGGGTTCGCACGCTCAGAGGTATGCACGACACGTACCAATCCTCGTCGACCTCAGAGCTCAGTTCGACTCCGAGGAACGCGATGTCGCTGTTGCTCGCGGGGAAACTCATTGACCTCATGACCCAGAGGTCCGCTTTGCCGGTCGATCGAAACCCAAGGCAGCTCACGCGGAGCTTCCCGGCCTTCAACGCGTCGTAATGGTCCTCGACGACGTGCTTGGCCGTCAGAACCAGGCCAGGCGCCACCATGACCCCGGACCCCGATACGCGGTATGTATTGCCCTCTGGCACCGCGACGGTGACGATCGCTCCCTCGTAGTACTCCCAGTTGATAACCCCGCGGGCGACGTCATCAACACCGGCGTCGCCGGCGGCCGCCCATCGGACAGGAAACGACTGACCGCTGGGGAGCGCGTCGACCGGGTCCTTGGTGATGCGGATCAGTTGGGGATGAGGAGTAGGAGGGGCCATCGATCCAGAGACGCCCGAAGCGTATGGACGATTCTGACGTGTCAGGTCTAGCGCCGAACCCGGGTGTCCGCGCGTACTCTCGCCGGATGGCGTTGAAGAACGTGCGGTGGGAAGACGACGATGAGGCGTTCCGCGTCGAGGGCGGCGGGAGCTTCACGTTTGATGACGGCGATCTCGTCATCCCGCTGGATGTAGCGGGCGATGTGAGCCTGGCTCATCTCGTCCGAGCGTTGATCCACGCCAAGGACTACTACGGCGAGGTGGTCGAGACCATTTGGATCGTCTCCTCGGACGCCGACTGGGAGCCGCCAGCCGCCAAGTCGGCGGTGGCCGTCGCCAGCTTTGACGTTGGGCAGGTCACGACCATCGCAAACTTCTTTGCGGCTGAGGACTCCCTGCGGCCGCCAAGACTCGCCGAGATCGTTGCCCCCCTGCTCGCCCAGCACGGCGCACGTTGGCAGGACAGCTGGGTTAGCGAAGACGGCGGCCATGTTCTCGGCAGGGTCGTGAGCGCCGCGCTGACTGGGCCGCGGCGTTCCCTTGCTGAGCTCGCGGACCTCGGCTCCGACCTCCAGGAGTTCTGCGATGCCATCTCCGGCTCTGGGGAACTCGGCGTCTCGGCGGCACGGAATCTGGTCGCCGCCGGCCACGTCAGCCTCCTTCTCGGCCAACCCGAAGGGCCGTGGCTCGATGCCAAGGGCGCTGCCTACCCGATGGCCACGGACGCTCAGAAGTGGGAGCTGGCCAAGGACGTCGCGAGCTTTGCCAACACCGGCAACGAGGCAATGCTCGTGATGGGCGTCACCACGCGAGGCTCGCTGAACGGTGATGTGCTTGATGCTGTCCGACCTTTCCCGATCGCCGACATGGATGTTGTTGCCATTCGCGCGGTGCTCAGCGATCGGATCGTCCCGCTCATCCCGGACCTCGACGTCGGGGTCGTTGAGGTCCGAGCTGGCTATGGCTACGGCTGGATCCGCATCCCCGCGCAACCTCCCGAACTCAGACCGTTCCTAGTCGCCGGAGCTCTCACCGGCCCCACCTACCTGGGCACGCATATCTCAGTCCCATTCCGGGCAATCGAGGACACCGCCTACCTTGACGCTGCCGCCGTCCATTCGCTCATAGCGGCAGGACGGGCTTCTCTACAGAACATCCGATAGCACGACCGATACCGCACCCTCTGGGGGAATGAGTGCGTGCCAAGATTGGCGAACATGTGTTCGCGTCATCCATGGCAGGCCCACGCGCTTTTGGTCTTAAGCCCGACGTGCAGCTGCTGCTCTGGCGACGAGGGGATGGGGTCTGGCCGACGATCCGCGACGAACGGTATGCCGCGCTTCCGATGGGCGCGCCGGCGGCGAACCCCCAGAACGACCACAGCAGGTCCCACGCGCTGATGGGGTCCCTGGCCTGCTTGTCGCCACAAGCGAGCATCCCGGTCTGGTCTGCTGCAGACGAGCCGTAGCCCCGGCGTAGCTGCCGAGGATTGCCTGACTGCCGATGACGACCAACTCGTCCTGGCCGGTGATGTTCACCGCGCCGCCGCGACGACATGCTCAAACTGATCCGGTCGCAGGGCTAGATCACCTCCCGCACGATTCGCCGGCGCTCAGGCTCGCTGAGGAGTCCGGCAAATGGCGAGTTCTGCCGAAGATCGTCGTAGTCCTGCCCCTCGTCTACGAGTGCCCTGCGTATCTCCGGGAGCGACTGGTTCAGAAGCTGCTCCCAACGCTCGGCGTAGCGCTCGTCGATTCGCCCCTGACCTCGCCACCTGGAGAGCACGTGCCGTGCTTCTTCGACCATCGGTTTGCGGAGTCGTCGCGCGACGGCCCGATGGTAAGCGAGGCTGCGCGCACGGGCGCGTTCGTGGTTGCTTCGCTCGGTGTCCTGTTGAAAGCGCTGAAGATCGAGACCCTGCGCCGCCCTGCGGTGACGGACCATCGTGGGAGTCAGGGCGTATCGGCGATCGCCGTCAGCGCGATCAGCCTCCACGGACTCGTAAAGATCGAGCAGCGCTGGCACGGGCACCTCGACACGACCCTGAGCTGAGTACACGAGCGGAAGATCTCCCGCCTTGATCCAGCGATCGAGCGCCGTGTGGCTGACCCCCAATATGCGCGCGGCCAGCCGGCGGGACACGGTCTCGCCCAGTTCCCGCTCGAGCGCGCAGCGGACCGCGGAAACGTCTGCGTTACCGGGCAGATCTCGCCCGACACGACGAAGACGAACGATGTATTCGAATAGGTCTTGCTTGCGATCAACGACGCTCATAGCGATGAAGCGTAGCGGCATTGAGTTGCCAAAAAATGATGGAAATGGCAACTGGTGTCTCTTCTCGGCACGGCCGTTCGGTACCCGTGTTGCGTCTCGGCGTCCGCGATCGCCGGCGAAACTCGCCCGCTGTGTCTGCGCCAGGCCACGAACATTTCACGGCCCAGATCGTTCCGTAAGGATCCTCATCTATCCTTACAAAGCTCCGGAAGCGTTGAAAGGTCCGCGTGTCGATCCCAAGCATCTCCCAGCCTATCCCGACGGTCCCGCTCGGCCACACCGAGAAACGGCTGTGGCCCGCTGACCCTGGCGCCTACGGGGGTCGAAGGGCACGACGGCCGGGCGCGTACGAAGTCTTCATCCCGGATGAGATCTCAGGGCGCGACTTCCCGCTCGACGGCGATGCCGTCGCGGCCGTAACCGAAGCGACCCGAGCGCTACAACATCTGGAGGCTTCGCCGCCACGCATCGCAACGCTGGGAGCACTTGCGCAGAACCTCCTGCGCTCCGAGAGCGTGGCGTCTTCTCGGATCGAGGGCGTTCATCTTTCGCATAAGCGACTCGCGCGCGCGGCGTATCAGGCCGACAGGGGCCGGCGCGACCGGCACGCCGCCGAAGTCCTAGGAAACGTCGAGGCGATGAAGCACGCGATCGAGATCGGGACAGCGGGCAAACCGCTCGCGCCTTCGGACATCGAAGACATTCACCGGACACTTCTGCGGTTCACCGAAGACGCAGACATGGCCGGCGCTGTGCGGCAGTCACAGAACTGGATCGGCGGGAACGACTACAACCCGATCGGCGCGTCCTACGTGCCGCCGCCGCCCGAGCACGTTCGGCCGCTGCTCGACGATATCTGTGCGTTCGCTACCCGAACCGATCTGGCGCCAATCGTCCAGGCCGGGATCGTGCACGCCGAGTTCGAGACCATCCACCCGTTCGCCGACGGCAACGGTCGCGTGGGCCGAGCGCTGATTTACACGGTCCTTCGTCGCCGTGGCGAGATCCCGAACTACATCCCTCCGATCAGCCTCATCCTGGCGGCGGAGCCGAAGGGGTACGTCGGCGGGCTCACTTTGTACCGAGAGGGCCGCGTCAGCTCATGGATCGCGCGGTTCGCCGACGCGACTACACGGGCGGCGACAGAGGCCGAGCGACTCGCCGACGAGATCGAGCAGCTCCAGTCAACCTGGCTCGACGACCTCGGTCAACCGCGCCGGGACGCCGCCGTCCGCCAGCTCATCAGTGCGCTGCCCCAGCAGCCCGTGATCGATGTCGCGGTCGCCCAGACGCTCACAGGCAAGTCGCATGTTGCCGTTGGGAAGGCTCTGCAGGAGCTCGAGCGCGCGGGAATCCTGCACAGGCTCAACGAGCGCAAGTGGGGCCGCGTGTGGGAGTGCGACCAGCTGCTCAATTTGGTCGATGCGTTCGAGAAGCGCGTCCGGATACCCCGCCCGTAGCGACCACCCAGTCCTCGATGTCCTGGACGTGGAGCCATTGATGCGCATCGCTGTGATCTCCGACATCCACGGTGACCTCGACTCGCTGCACAGCGTGCTCACCGCGATCGATCGCGCGGCCACCGACCAAATCTGGTGCCTGGGCGACATCGTCGGCCTCGGCGCGACCTCGCCGGCCGAGGTCGTCGACCTCGTTCGCGATCGCTGCGCTGTCGCCCTTGCCGGCAACCACGACCGCTGGGTCACTGGCCAGCTCCCGCTCAGCATGCTGCCACTGCCCCGCCAACGCGCGCAGCTGCAATGGCAGCACCGCGTGCTGTCCGACGAGAAGCTCACATGGCTCGCAGCGCTGCCCGCCCAGGGTCGGGCTCACGACATCGAGCTCTGGCACGGCAGCGCCCAGGACCCAATCACCGGCTGGATCTCTAGCCCGCAAGACGCGGCCGATCATCTCGCCCGCCAGCAGGCTCGGATCGGGCTCGTCGGGCACACCCACCAACCGTTGATCGCTGCGCACAACGGCACGACGCTCGACTACGACGAGAACCCGGAAAGCCACGACCTCGCCGACGACCATCGCGCAGTGCTCAACCCCGGCGCGGTGCTCGGATCATGCAGATGGCTCGAACTCGACCTCGCCGCGGGAAACGCGATCTGGCACACAGCCTGACCGGTCGGTCAATCCCGGCGCCGCTTGAGGCTATGGAGCCTCGCTGCGCGCGTTCCAGCCGGCCATGAAAGTTCCAGTGCACCGGCGTCTTCGACGTCGACTCCGGCTGCCTTGGCGGCCGTCAGGAACTGCTTCGCGGGACCGCCGGCCGCCGGATCGCTGCCGCGCTCGACCATTTCCCCCACCAGCGCGGGATCGCCTTCCGCGTCTCCTCCACGGCCAATCGGGCATGCCCGACTCGCGCCCCGCGAACCGGACCCAGGCGTCGAGCGCCGACGGGAGCCGTTCGGACAGACCCTGGTCGGCGAGCACCTTCCTCGGGACCCATGTTCCCGCTCGGCAGCGTGGCGGGCTCTCACGACGGCGTTGCGGCCTAAGTTCCCGAACGGGAACATTGAGGGCCGCGTTGTCAGTGAGGCGATGTAATGTTCCCGAACGGGAACATGCCCTCGTCCGTTTCGGTTAGCACGCCTGAAGAGCTCGGAGCCGCACTCAAGGCCGCGAGGATCGCGCGCGGCTTGCGGCTGGAGGATCTCGCGCTCGCGGCTGGGGTCGGTCGCCGCTTCGTTGGGGAGCTCGAGCGAGGCAAGCCGACGGTGCGCTTGGCTGAGACGCTCCGGGTCGCCGAGGCGCTCGGCATCTCGGTGAGGGTCAGCGATCCGAATGCCTGAGGGCATCGCTGCGCTGGCGGTTTGGTGCTTCGGCCGCCAAGCGGGCGCGCTGACGCAAACGGCGAGCGGAATGGAGTTCGCCTACGCGCAGGAATGGGTGGCGGACGGGATGCCGCTGTCGCAGTCGCTGCCGCTCGATGGCCGCTTTGCCGCCGCGGCGGCCGCCGCGTTCTTCGGCGGCCTGCTCCCCGAGGGCGAGCCGCGGCGCCAGCTGGCCCGCCTCCTCGGCGTCAGCGAGGGCAACGACTACAGCATGCTCGCGATGATCGCGGGCGACACCGCCGGGGCGATCACTCTACTGCCGGAGGGTGAGCGGCCCGGGCCGGTCGGCGGGGATGTCGAGTGGCTCGACGACGCTGGCCTTGCGGAGCTTCTGACCGGGCTGCCGTCGCGTCCGATGCACGTCGACGCGGACGGCGAGTACCGGCTGTCACTGGCAGGCGCTCAGGACAAGCTGCCCGTGGTCGTAGACGGCAGCGGGCGGATCGGTCTCACGCGTGGCCAGACGCCGTCGACCCACATCATCAAGACGCCGATCGAGCGGCTCGATCACACCGTTGTCAACGAGGCGTTCTGCCCAATGGTGGGCCGGGAGCTCGGCGTCGACGTCGTCGACGCGTCAGCGCAGCGAGTGGCCGGACGGGAGTTCCTGCTGGTCAAGCGCTACGACCGACGCGAATCGGATGACGGGATCGCACGTCTGCACCAGGAGGACTTCTGCCAGGCGCTCGGAGTCCCGGCTGCGCGCAAATACCAGGTCGAGGGCGGGCCGTCGTTGACGGATTGCTTCGCACTGGTCCGGCGAGCGACCGCCGTTCCCGCCCGAGAGGTGATCAAGCTCCTCGACGATGTCGCGTTCAACTTCCTGGTCGGCAACAACGACGCGCACGGCAAGAACTTCTCGCTGCTCTATCTCCCGGAGTCAGCGCAGGCGGTGCTCGCGCCCGCCTATGACGCGTTGAGCACGTTCGCGTATCGCCAGACCCACAACTTGACGCGGAAGATGGCAATGAGCATCGGCGGCGAGTACCGCCCGGAGTACGTGCGCGCGCGGCACCTGGACCGCATGTTCGACGAGGCTGGGCTCGGTGCCGCCGCTGCCCGCCGCCGCCTCCGCGGGATGGCCCGGGACGCGCCCGGCGCGGCGCGCAACGCGCGCGAGCAGCTGATCGCTACGGGCTGGGATGCGCCGATCCTCGGGACGATCATTGAGTTGATCGACAAGCGGGCGCGGTGGCTGCTGGACCTCACCGCCGCGAAGGCGTAATCCCGCACGCAGCCGGCGCTGATTCTTTGTCTCCCCGGCTGGCATTCACAATCTGTCGCCGTTTTGTTCCTAATCCGCCCGCACGGACACGCGTGTCAGCACTGGCGAGAGGCGTCCTCCGCCTCATCGACATCGAGCTGGATGATGTAGCCGGCCCACTCAAGGGCTGATGGCCATACGTCAGCATCGAGTCGCTCGCGGAGCGAATCCGGGAAGCCGAGCCTCTGCTTCAACTCGGCGTAGGCCAAACCCTGGAAGCACCTACGCGCAGAGTCCCGCGGCGCAAGGGTGTCCCAGTATGTGTAGCGATACGCCTCGATCTCGTCGGCAGCCATGACGTCGGGCACGTTAGTCGTGCTCTGTCGCATCGTAAAGGTCAGGCTCGCGACCGGACCGTGGGGAGGGCTACGAGATGACCGGCGAGCGGGCCAACAAGTCCTCGTGCGTGCAGACTCACGCGACGGCCGTGAACGTCGCGAAGCGGACTTCGAGGCGGTCAGGATCCGGACGTTCGTCCGGGCGGTGAGGCTGGAAGATGGTGGCCCCGTGGAAGCCCTGGATCCCGCTGCTCAGCATCGGACCGTCGTGCTCGTCGAGGAGCCTCCGAGCGATGTGAACGACGCCGCCCGGATCGATGCCGAGAAGGTTCCGGTCGTACGCAAGGTGATGGATCGCGCACAGCGCGATCCCGTTCACGATCGTCGCGACGCCACGCGGATCCCGGTCATCGATGATGTGCGCCGCCTGGAGGAGGGTCGCCTCCCGCAGCCGGCAAACCGCACACCGCGTTGAGTACGCGCGCAGCACGGCGGCGCGGAAGCGGTGCTGATGAAGTCTGAACACGGCCTCTCGCGTCGCATAGCGACGCACGTCTGGATCCGAAACGAGGCCCGCGTCCGTCGTGTCGGCTAGTGGCAGTCCGGCCTCGAGTTCGACCAGGCGACGCGACCGGTCGACCGACATCACGAACGCCGGCGCGACGATCGCGTACTGGCCAGGCGCGATTCCGCGGAAGTAGATGACCGGGACGCTCAGTTCGTGAGCGGCGACAAGCGCTCGATTGTCGGCTTCCGCCTGGCGCGCGGCCGCGGCTGAGCTCCCGTGCGGATCACGGAAGCGATAGGTGAACCGGCCGGCCGCCTCGTCGAACTCGTCCTCGTAGGGCGCTGGGCGGCCAACCTTAGGCGCCGTGGTCACGAGCGAAAGCGCCGCGGGTCCCGACATCTCCTTTGGGCGGAAGATGCCGCTGAAGAACGAGCCGAAGCTGACGCGACGGCCACGGAATTGGAAGCCCGCCCGTAGGGCGCCCACCGGTACGAGATCGTCGAAGCGCCGCTGCAAATCGCGAACGTGTTCCAAAGCTGCGCGCCGCAGCTCGATATCCGTCTCGTCCGGCAACCCGACGCAGTCTCACGCGCAGGCCGCGCCTCCGCAAGTCCGCAACTACGAGCGACCGCAGCGGGCGCGAATGGGCGGCTCGAGGTCCCGCCGGCGGTCCGTCGACGCGGCTCGATACGGTGACCCGGTGTCCCCGACCGCGAGCAGCACGGCTAACGC
Source organism: Solirubrobacteraceae bacterium (assembly GCA_052147535.1). Taxonomy (GTDB): domain Bacteria; phylum Actinomycetota; class Thermoleophilia; order Solirubrobacterales; family Solirubrobacteraceae; genus Palsa-465. Next base: position 21,916 of record JBKQKK010000268.1, read on the forward strand.
ACGCCACCTGTTCGGACATCACCTGATCGGGGTCTCCACCGGCATCTTCGAGTCCCGGGGCGATTGGGAGCGACTTGTCGCCGAAGCGTCCGATGTCTCGCCTGACGCAGTCGAGTTGTCCGCGCTGTCCGGAGAAGAGCTTCCGGGTCTGATCGAGTATCTCGCCGCCGGCCGCAGGCTCCCATTCCACCACGTAGGTGTCCACGCGCCCGTCAAGGGTCGGAAGCTCGACGACGCCGCGAGCGCCCAAGCACTCCGATACTTGCCGCCGTACGTGCGCTCGGTCATCACCCATCCGGACACGCTCCACGAGCTCAGCCCCTACCGCGAGCTCGCCGGCCGCCTCGTCGTCGAGAACATGGACAACCGCAAGTCCACCGGACGCGTCGCTGACGAGTTGAAGCCCGTCTTCGACGAGCTGCCGGAAGCCGGCTTCTGCCTCGATGTCGCGCACGTGCATTCAATCGATCCGACGATGGCTGCCGGCCACGAGCTGCTCGACCGGTTCGCTTCACGACTGCGGCAGGTGCACATGAGCTCGCTTTCCGACGGCCACCACGTGCCCCTCACCGAGGCTGACGAGGAACTGTTTGCCGGCGTCCTTGAGCGCTGCCGCGATGTTCCCTGGATTCTTGAGGCGCGACCCCCAGAACGCTGGCTCGCCGACCTCGACGCCATAGAGCACGCGACCGTCGGCCGATCGCCACGGTCCCGAGCCTTCTGACCGACACGGTCGACCATTCGCCGTAAGGCTCGCGCTTACGCGCTCTCGATCAGCGAGATGAGCGCGCGTTCAACCTCCGACCGGACAAAACGCCGGTGCCGACCGACCTTCACGCTCGGGAGAAGCCCGCGACGCGCGTAGCTCTCCACGGTCGACAATCGCATCTGCAGGAGCGCAGCGACCTGGCTGGCGGTCATCAGTTCGTCGAGAAGCGATCGACCGACGTCCTCCGAGTCTCCGTCGCCAGGGGCATGTCTCTCAACTTGGGTCGCCATCGAGTCACTCACTCATCGAAGTTGCCGATCAACTCCTGACGCCCGTCGAGCGCCTACAGATGAAGTACAGGGTTAAGCACGCCCAATCCCGCAACTTGGCCTTCGTGAAGCGCTTGTCGCCCTTTGGTTCTCGGCCCCGTCGGCACCGCCCGGCACCGCCCCGCGATGCTCGACGCCTCGGGACGCGCGGCATCACCGCGCCCGGCACGGCGCCTTCCTAGTCATGCCGCCGTGCAGCGGCGCGCGCCGCCGCCCAGCCGCCGAACACGTCGGTGACGACCGCCGCTGAGGGCCACTCGTGGTGGGCCAACCGCTCGAGCGCCTCGCCGCCGCGCCGGCGCGCGTGGGTGCGCGACCAGTCGTATGAGGACGGCAGCCTGCCGTACCGGCGGTGCCAATCGAGCATCGCCTCGACCACACGCTCGCGGGTCCAGCGCCGCTCGATCGCGCCGGGGTGGCAGGCCTTGCAGTACGCGTAGGCGTCCCCCTTGCCGTTGCGCGGTTGCGTGTAGGCGCCGCAGCCGCGGCACACGCCGTGGTAGCGGGCCTTGACCGCCCGCGCCTTCTCCCCGGTCGGGTCGTAGAAGTACGCCTTGATCGTCGCCGGTGATCGTCCCAGTCGATCGGCGATCTGCCCTATCGAGAGGCCCTCGGCCTCTCGATAGTGGCGAGCGAGCCCCACAGCACGGCGACGCTCAACCACTCGGTCCGCCACCGCCACACGGTCGTTCGGCGCCATCCCGTGACGCTATCGCCGCCGATTGGTGTTCTCGCCGAGGTCCGCACGGCGCGATCGTCAGCTGCGAGCGCGACGACTCGCGCCTACTGAAATCGAGCAACGTCTTGGCCGCCGCGTGGGCGAGGCTGGCGATGAGTAGCACCGGCGGCTCGTCCGACCCGGGAAGCAGCTCCGGTCGTGCGGGGCGATCCGATCGAGAGAAAGCGCTGGCCCGACGCTCGCGATCTCCACGATCGAGGGTCGCCGTAGGAGCCGCCGATCAGACGTCCGGTGGTGGGCGAATGACGATCGTCACGACGTTAAGTCGCTAGGCCTTGGATGTCGCGAAACCCGGCACGTACCTCGCGGTCGCAGGGCGGGTGCATTTGCATATAGATCGGCAGAAACGAGCAGGCCGCTCCGGAGTCGGGGCGTCACCGTTCCTCGTGCCCCTGGCTCTGAGCAGCCGATTCGGTGTCTAGTCGTCTTCGACACGTCGCGGTAGCCGCGACCCGGTTCCTGAGATCGGATTGCGCCCGACCTGGATGGCAGCGATGAGCGCCTCCGCGTCTCTGAGCCAGCCGGCAGGCCGGTCTCGGTCCAGAGCTCGGAGCGTCCGCCGCTGAGAGCCGGTCATCTGCATTTCCTTCGGCGGCGGTTTCGACGGGTCGCAGCGACCGGCGAGCGCCGCTCGCTGAGCGCCGATGACCGGGGCGTCGCCTTCGATGTGAAGCGCTCCCGTGACGAATGCGGCCCAAAGGTCGATTTCGTCGTTGAACAACGTCCGTTCCGGAAGGGCTCGGCGAGCCGCGACGAACGCGGTGACCTGCGCGGCGAACTCAGCCGTAGCGGCGAGAACCTCAAGGTCGAACACATTGATGAGCCAGGGCAACGCCGTGTTCTCCGGGAGGAGGCCGGCCGCTCGGAGCGTGCGCGTATTCGCGCCGATGAGCGTGAGGTCTTCGAGCGTCACCACGACCGGCTCGACCCGGTCGACTCCGTCCAGGTCGACCGTCACCTGGTTGCCAGTCGCGCGGTTGAGGAACGTCACTGCCTCGCTAGCGACGATGGCAGACGCGAGTCGGCTAGCCTGGCGGACGGACTTGCCGAGCAGGCCCTCGAGGTCGCGTTTCGCGGCACCCTTGTTCCCGCGGCGCGCGTCCGCTGAGAGCTGGCCGGACTTGACCTCGACGACGAAGCAGACGTGCCCGACACGCACGAGCACATCAGCCTCCCAGAGCTCCCGGTGCCCGTCGAGCTGGAAGCTGACGTTGCGCTGCGCGGTTACCCCGAGAGCGTGCTCCAACAAGACAGCGGCCCGCTCCTCAAGCACGCCTGCGCGGCGGCGTTGGTAGACCGCCCACACCTGCGGGGATGCCTTGAGAGTCTCTTCGACGGCTGGGCGAATCGCCCACAGGATGTTTCCGCACACGGTCGGCAGCGCCCGCCCCTCCCCGTCGTGAATCAATGGCCGACGCCGTACCAGGTTGCGCCCGGTCATCAGCGGCCTGCCGCCGCGCAGGTCGCCAAACCCCAAGGAGAAGTGCTCGACGAACGCCTGCGCTGCCGAGACCGGGTGGTCGGTGGCGTGCGCGAGGTCGGCCGCACGGAAGGTGAACTCTCGGTAGTCCCAGTGTCCGCTGATCAGCTCCCAGATGACCTCGCCGAGCACCCGGCTGCGCGCGGCGGCTCCGCGGGCGGTCCGTACCCGAGGGTCTGAGCTTGCGAGCTCGTGGAGGGCGTGGTTGTACCCGTTGGCCCCGGAGACGAACAGGTCGATAGCGGCGTTGCCCAACGCGATTGCCTGTTGGCCGTCGAACCCCAACTCGGAAGTCAGCAATGCTGCGACTTCGTCGTCGGCTGGGAAGAGGTCGGAGAGCAGCCGCCGTATCTGTGGCAGCTCTCCCGGCCACCGAAAGAACGTGTCGTCCAGTTCCGCATCGGACGCGAGCAGAGCGATGGCCGCCTGCTCGGTGCCGGCGGCGCGTCTGCGTGCATAGTCGCGCGTCTGCAGCTCTCGGAGCTCGACCAGTGCTCCAGCGGCGCGAGCGTTGTCTGCAGCCCAATCACCGCCTTCCCCGACGGGGAGCGGGGAGGGTCGTTCAAGCAGAAGCGCGGCCACGTACTCGACTGAGCCGGGCTCCAGCGTTTTGGAACCGTTCGCGGCCCCAAGGATGAAGTTGAGCAGCACGCTCATCGCGTCGTGCGGCGCGAGCGCGTCAACGATATCGCGCTTGATTCGGACCGCCTCCCGCGGGATGTTGACCGGGTCGGTCATGTGCCGATCTCCGCAATGACCGACCGGTCGTCGCTTTCGTCTGCGTCCAGGGTCCAGAACCCGAGGCGGTACCCGAGTTCGCCGGGCTCCTCTCGGTAGCGAACGTCACGAATCTGCGCGTCGTCCTGAAACAGGAACGCGTCGGCGAGATGCCCGAGATAGCTGAGGTCGATGTTCGTGCGCCGCGCTTGGAGGCTGTCGCCCACGCCACCGAGCGCGTTGGTGGCGTCCCCGACGGCGGCGCCGACCGGGCTGACGATGAGTTCCATGCCGATCCGTTTGGTGCCGAATCCGGAGAACCCTTCGCGGAGCTTCGCTTGGTGGCTTGCTTCGAGCAGGGCGCGTACACGCGCAGCTTGCGGATGAGCCCGGCTCAGCATCGAGCGTGCCTCCCCTTTCAACGGAGGGAGCTGAGCGAGCACAGCGAACTCGATAGACCGCATCGAGGGGAGAGCGTCGCACAGCCCGCACCCGATCGCCGGTGCCGCACGATCGCGTCGCGACGATCCCGATGGCGCCCCTGCACGGCAGATGACCGTGTGACACGCCAGAGGACATCCGTACAACCGTCGCACGCGACTTCGCGGTCCACTGGTGCGGCGCGATCCTGTGGCTTGGCTCGATCGGCGCCCACCAACCCGTGCCGAGCCTTCTGAGCGTGCGGCCGCGCCTGCTCAGCGGTCAAACGCCCATGCGGCATCAGCCACCTGCGGCGCCGGCTCTCCTGCGGTAACGAGGTCGAGCTGGTCCCGAGCCCGGGTCATCGCCACGAACGCGGCACGGGTCGCGCGACCATCCGCGTCCAGCTGCGCCTGCGGCTCGAGCCCGGGGAGCCGCGGCGGCCACGACTTTGCGTCGAGGCCGGCGATGTAGACCCGCTTGAACTCGAGCCCCTTGCTGCGGTGAAACGTCCCCACCCACACCGCGTCGACGTGCTCCCCGGCGTAGCGATCCAGCCGCCGCACCGGAACACCAGCACGACGCAGCGCCGCGTCGAGCTCGGCCGCCGCCGCGTTCGTCGGCGCGAGCGCCACCCCATCACCGGGGTTCGCCCCGGTCGCAAGGTCTTCGGCTACCAGCGCCGCGAGCCAGTCGGCTGCCTCCGCGGCGTCAGCGACGCGATGGAGGCGAGGTGGGGCGCCAGGACGGATCGCGTAGGGCACGTCGCCGTGAGGGCGGCCCGACAGCTCGTCCTCGAGGTCATCGAACTCGTCGCCGGCGATGAACGCGCAGGCCGCCAGCCAGACGTCGGCGCTGTTGCGCCAGTTGGTGCGTAGCACGAAGCTGCGCCCGCGAACCTCGACGCTGAGCGAGCGCAACGAGAAGCCCCCCGGGTAGATCGACTGCTGACCGTCACCGACCAGGGTAAGGGCAGGCCTGTCTCCCCCACCCGCCAGCGCAACCAGCAGACGGACGCTTGTCTCCGTTAGGTCCTGAGTCTCGTCGGCGATCACGGCCGAGTAGCGGCGGCGGACCTCCCCGTCGGTCAGCATCCGCAACGCTTCCGCGCGGAGCTCATGCCAGCCGTAGCGGCCTTCGTCGTCGAGCCGCTCGCGATAGCGCTCGTAACGCTCCCACACCTCCCGGCGAGCCGCGGGGCCAAGCGGGGTGCCGCGACCGGTTCGTGGGAGCCGCTCGTATGCCTCCCACGAGGAAAGCCCACGCCCCGTGATCACGTAGTCGAACTCGTCGTGCAACCCGAGTGAACTGAGCCCGCCGAGCCGGTCGGCGTCATCGCCGTGCAGCTCGCGCACAACAGCCTCGAGCCAGCTCTCCTGGGCCGGTTCGGCCCAGCCGCCCCCGTCGCGGTAGACGTCGTACGCGACCGCGTCGACCGTGCGGATGTCCAGCCGGCTCCGGGCGTCAGGGTCAAACGTGCCGAACAGGCCCTCCCACGCTCTGGGAAGCGTGGTCACAAACGTCGTCAGTAGGACGAGGCCGGCCTCGGCTCGCGCGAGCGCCCGCGCCCGATGCAGCGCCACGACGGTCTTGCCGGTGCCCGCGCCGCCGCGCACGCGAACGGGCCCGTCGGCGCTCAGCTCGACCATCCGACGTTGCGCCGGATGGAGGAAGAGCATCCACTCCTCAACCGGGCGCTCGAGGATCGCGGCGAGCTCGGCCTCGCCGGTCAAGCGGTGAAGGGTCGCCGCGCTATCGGGCGCCGCTGCGCGCGCGGCCGCCTCGTCTTCGTCCAGCAGCAGGCGGTCGAGTGACAGCGAGGCGCCGGCGGTGATGGCCGCCAAGTGCGGCGCCGGGTCGCGCCACAGCTCGGCCACCGCCGCCACCAGATCAGGTTCGAGGCGGAGCCCCGCCAGCGAGGCATCGGGCACTGCGCCATCCGGGATCCGCCGGATGCCGTCGATCACCTCGGCGGGCAACCCGATCGTCGCGAGCTCATCGTCGCTGAACGGGGTCAGTGGGTTCTGCACGACCGACCGGCGCGCACGGTGTACCGGCGGTGGTCGGTGTTCGGTCGCGGGGGGTGCAGTTTCGGGGGCGACGGCCGCGGCGAGCAGCCGGAGCCCGTCACCGTCACGTACGAACCGCAGCGCGGCGAGCCGGTGCGCGGCGTACACGTCGCCGCGCGTCTCGAGTGCGTGCAGCACGATGTGTTCGCCGAGCCGCTGGAAGATCGCCCGGTAGCGACCGACGCGCAGCCGGAAGAAGCCCTTGGCACCTTCAAGCGGCGTCACGTCCAGATTCGCCGCTGACTCCACGCCCGCCGCCCACTCGGGGAGCTGCATGATCCGGCGGGCGATCCCCTCGCGCTCTGTGGAGCTCAGGCCGACCGGCCACAGGTAGCCCTTCGCGCGGTAGACGGTGCCCGGCACCCGCGCATCGTACGTCGCGGGTCGCACCGCCCGGTCTCGGGTAGGTTGCAGACACACCGTGAGGGCGTCGGCATTGCGCGTCAGGTTCCAATCATCCAGAGCGACCCGTCCTTGATGGGTGCCCCACCCCCGTACGCGCTCAACCGGGAGCTCGCTGACGGGCTCCGCGGTGCTCGCCTGGTCCTGGAACTTGGGCTCGACGAAGCCCGCTTTGCCACCACCGCCGAGGTGGTCGACCAGCTCGCCGCCGCTGGCCAGCGGCCCAAGGCGATCCGCCAGAGCTATCCAGCGCTGTACGCCAGCTACCTCGTCTTCACCGGCGTGTACCGCTACGTCAGCGGGAACTTCTGGCCCGATGTGCACCCCGGGCTGACGGGACAGGGATACGACCCCGGTTACGAGTTCCTGACCGCGGTCCGCACCCTCGGACTCGAGACGTTCGACCGCCTGGTCGAGGAGGAGCACGCCCAGCCATGGGTCACCCGCATCCTTGCCCACGGCGGGATCCCCCGCTCGTGCCTTGACCCGTTCCTTGACCTGCTGCGCCGAGAGCTCGCGCGCGGCGCGGTCGACGCGACCGAGCTCCTCGCCCACTGGCGTGTCAACAACGCCCGGCTGCACGGGCTGCACCAACCGACCCGCCGATTCCTCCTGTTCGGAGGGGCGCCGGCCGTCGACCTCCTGGATCGCTGCATCGAGCTGATGCGCGAGCGCCGCCACCACGCGATCGACGCCGCCGCCGAACTCGGGCTACCCCGCTACATGGCCGAGGGGATCGCAGGACTGCCGCCGGTCACCGGATCCGGCGCCGGTAGTACGCATCGGTCCTTGTCGGTGCCGCGCCCGTTCGTCCGCCTGGACCCGTACTCGGGCCTCGGCCCAGTGGTGGTGCTCCCCGCCGTCCCGCCCGGACAGGCGGACGGATCGTGGCGGGTCGACGCCGGCCATCAGCTCAGCCGGTACGACGCCTCAGCGATCACCGACACGCCGATCCGCCTGTCCCCCGCCAGCTCCTACGCCGTCGAGTTCGTCTCCGCCTCCGAGGATGAACGACGCCAGTTCACCTTCGAAGCGCTCGGCCGGCTCCCCGCGCTGTTCCTCGACCCCGACACCGAGCGGCTGTTGCGCGAGCCAAGCGTCCTCGCCGCCGATGACGTGTGGGTGCTTGCGCCGCCGGGCGTCGAGGTGCAGACCCGCCGCCACGCCGCCGGGTCATCGCTCGCCCCCCGGCAAATCCAGAGCCTCCCGGCACCCGCCGGGGTCTGGACCGGCTGGTCGCTAGAGCACATCGATCTCGGCGACGCCGGGAGCGTCGAGCTTGTCCGAGCCGACAAGGTGCTCGCCCGGATCCCGGTGACCAGCGCGCGCGAGCGACTGAGGCTCGCCGGCGAAACAGTCGCAGGGGTGACCACGGCGCGCGGGGCGCCCGTCTATGCCACCGCGCCGGTCATTGAGATCCCGGCGATCGCCGGCCTGGAGGACGCCAGCTGGCAGATCCGGCTGACGATCGGCGAGCGCGATCAGACGTGGGCCGTCAGCGGTGAGGAGGCTCGCGCAGTGGCGCTCGCCCCCGTCATCGGCGACGTAGTCGCCGCGTGCACTCTGCGCGTCCGCGGGCCGCTCGGCTTCGACCTGCGTGAGGTGTTCGCGGTCGTCGACGGACTGCAGGTCAGACGACCGACGAACCTCGTCCGGCCCGGGACGGAGCCGGCGACCGTCGCGGTCCGTGCGGCGGTGGTTATCGATGACGCCGAGCCCGGCCAGTGGTCACGGCGCGAGCTTCCCGAGCCGCTGACGTCGATCAGCTGTATCGCCCGCACCGAGGGAAGCCCGCCGCTGGACCTCCGCGTCACCATCGCCCGGCTCCTATGGGCGGTCGTGCACGAGGGGAAACCCACCGTGCATCCGGCCGCGAGCGTCATTCGCATCGGTTCGGAGGAGTTCGACGACCAGCTCGCCGACCTGATCGTCGTCACGACCGGGATCGCGGGGACCGAGCTGTCACTCGAGCTGCGCGCGGCCGGCCGGCTGGCCGGTTCGGTCGGCCCCGTCCTGGCGGGCGGTCGCGATGGGCGCTGGAGCTTTGATCTCGGGCCGTTCACCGACTCGATTCGCCGCAGCAGCGAAGGCCGGCTCCGCTTTGACCTGGTCGTCAACGGGCTGCCCGTCCACGTGGTCGACGTGGTCGCCAAGATCGAGGTGTCCCGCGTGCACGCGCAGACGCGGATCGCCAGCGACTTCGTGGAGGCGATCCTCACCTTCGACCAGGAGCGACTCGTCACCGGCCGGGTCGCACGGCTGTGGCCCGAGTATCGCCCCTGGGACGCGCCCGCCGAGTCGCCGATCGCCGATGGCGAGACGACCGTGCGGTTCAGCGGCTACGACACGCTCGCGCCCGGGCCGTACCTCGCGGAGATCGCGGTCGCCGACGGCTGGGTCCGACCGACGCGGCCGCGCGACGGCAGCGCGACGGCGAGCAGCATCGCTCTCGGATCCAGGGAGGAGATCGAGGCCCACCTCGGCCATCTCGACCCCGCCGACCCGCGCACGCACGTCATGTGGGCGCTGAGCGGCCACGACACGGAGCTGCGATCCACAGCCGACGAGCTGCTGGCCGTCGCCGGCGACGTCGCGCACGCGGCCGGGTTCGCCCTGCACGACACGCCGCCCGGCGCCAACGCTCCGGCGGCATTCCGCCGGGTCGCCGCCCTGCTGCGCACCAGCGACCGCGTCCTGTGCACAGGGCTCGTTGACGCGTCCGAGACCGGCCGGCTCGACGAGGCGACATTGGCCCGCGTCAGCCTGTGGATCCTCGAACACCTCGAGCCGACCAACGAGGAGCTCGACCCGGCCGCGATCGCTGCGCTCTGGCGTGCCAGCCCCCCGATCGCAGCAGCGCTGGATGTCCCGTGGGCGGCCTACGGCGCCGCCGGGGAGCGGTGCGACACCTTCCTCGCCTGGACGCCCGATTCGGGCGCACCCTCGGCCGTTGGCGCCCAGGTCAATCAGTTCTTCCTGACCCGAAGCGAGCCAGAGCTCACCGAGATCCGCCGGTCCATCCTCTTTACGGTGCCCGGTCTGCTCGACTCGGACGAGCTGGTTGACGCCACCTTCGAGTGGCTGCTGAACCTTGTCCGGGCCGACGAGGTCGAGACGAGCGGCCCGGTCGTTTGGTTCGAGCGGTGGCGCGCCCACTTCCATGAGCTGACCCACGGCGACCTTGACCCGCCGGTCGAGTCGCTGGTCGCCGAACAGCTCGAGGCGCGCCGACCGGTCCCCGGCGCGTTCGCGTGGGGCGCGATCCCCGAGGTCGTGCTGCTCGCCGCCGTCCACCACATCGCGCGAACCCGGTACCGGTTCGTCGCCGTCAAGGCCCTCGACGAGGCGCTCGGGTTCGCACCACGGCTGGTTGCGCATGATCTCGTCCTCGCCATCGCGATCATGTCCCTGAACAACTGATGCTCGATCCGCTCCACGCCAGCCGACGCATCCACGAGGAATACCGGCGCTACCTCGCCTCGACATTCCCGCTGCGGCGCGCCGACCTACGCGGGGCGTTCGAGGCGCAGCTCGACGCCGACTTCCCGCTGGCCAAAGGTCCGATCCTCCAAGCCGCTGCGCCGTACCTCACCGGCGCGAGCGTCGAGCAGCTGATCGCCGAGGGTCTGCTCGCTGAGGGATTCCGCCGCCTGGGCGATGCGTTCCCGCTCGAGCGCCCGCTCTACCACCACCAGGAGTTGGCGCTCCGAAAGGCTCTAGAGGGCCGACGCAACCTGATCGTCGCCACCGGCACCGGGTCCGGGAAGACGGAGTGCTTTCTGCTCCCGGTCATCGACGCCCTGCTGCGGGAGGGACAGGCCGGGACGCTCGGGCAGCCCGGGGTCCGCGCGCTGCTGCTGTACCCGATGAACGCGCTGGCCAACGACCAGCTCAAGCGCCTGCGGGTGCTGCTCGGACGCCTCCCCGGGATCACCTTCGGTCGCTATGTCGGAGAGACCGAAACCGAGCAGGCGAAGGCCGAGACCCGTTTTCGCCAGCGCTACCCCCACGAGCCGCGCCTCGACAACGAGCTGATCTCCCGCGAGGTGATGCAGGACCGCCCACCCCACATCCTGCTTACCAACTTCGCGATGCTCGAATACCTGCTGCTTCGCCCCAACGACAGCGCTCTCTTCGACGGGCCGACCGGCGAGCACTGGCGGTTCCTGGCCCTCGATGAGATCCACGTCTACGGCGGCGCAAAAGGCAGCGAGATCGCGATGCTCGTGCGCCGGGTCAGGGATCGGATCAACGGTAGTCGGCGCGGCGCGCTGCAGTGCTTCGGGACGAGCGCGACCCTCGGGCGCGGCGTTGCCGACTATCCCGAGCTCGTGGAGTTTGCCGAAGCGCTCTTCGACGAGCCGTTTGAGTGGGCAGCCGGGGACCCCGGTCGACAGGACATCGTCGGCGCCGAGCGAAAGCCGCTGGCGCGCGCCGAGGCGACCGGTCGGCTCGACGCCGCACGTCTGCCCGGATTGCGCGCGCTTGCGCGCGGCGGCGCGGCGAGCGCCGAGCTCGCCGCGGCCGCCGGTGTCCGCGATCGCACCGGCGAGCCGGGCGACGTGCTCACCGACGCCTTGGTGGGCGACGAGCGGGTGCTCGGGCTACAGGCCCTTCTGGAGCACGGGTCGGTCGATCTCCAGACGGCGGCGTCCGAGTTGTTCGACGGGCCTGACGCGGCTGAGCGACTCGTCGATCTGATCGACCTCGGCATCCTCGCCCGCCACCGGGAGGATGACGCGCCGCTGATCCCGGCGCGCTACCACTTCTTCCTGCGGGCGCTCGAAGGGGCGTTCCTCTGTCTACACCCCGAGCACCCGTCGGACCGTCCGAGCCTGCTCCTCAGCCGCCACCGGTGGTGCCCCGCCTGCGCCGCCGAGGGCCGCGAAGCGGTGATGGTGGAGCTCGCCAGCTGCCGACGGTGCGGGGCGGAGTACGCGATCGGCAAGCTCGCCGACGGTGAACCGCCCCGGCGGCTCGAGCATGCACCCCCGATGGCGGAGCGGCCACTGCGACTGCTGCTCGGTGACACCGCCGAGGTCGGCGTCGACGATGAGGACGAGGATCTCCTCACCGGCGAGCTTCCCGAGGAGGCGGTCGCCGCCTGGCTGTGCGCCGGGTGCGGCGCGGTCAGCGAAAAGGACGCGTTCACGTGCGTCTGCCAGGGCGCCCCGACCCCGATCCGGGTCTGGATCGCGCGAGCCAGCGGCAGCCAGAAGACGCGACGGTGCCTCGCGTGTGCCCGGCGCACCGGCGGGGACCCGGTCAGCCGGTTCCTCACTGGCTCGGATGCGCCCGTCTCGGTCATCGCCACCGACCTCTACCAGGAGATCCCAGCGTCCACCGAGCCACGACTCCGAGCGGAGATCGGTGAGGGGCGCAAACTGCTCATGTTCTCTGACAGCCGCCAGGACGCCGCGTTCTTCGCCCCCTATCTCGAGAACACCTACCGGCGTGCCGTTGAGCGTCGGCTGATCGCCAACGCGGTCGAGTCGATGCGAGACCTCGACGCGTGCGTCGGCGACCTCGTCAGCCCGATCGTCAAGGCGGCCAGAGACGCACTCGTTCTGGACCCCGACGACAGCGGCGTCAAACACCGCAACGCCGCCGCTACCTGGCTGACCCGCGAGCTCGTCGCGCTCGACCGCCGCCAGAGCCTCGAGGGTACGGGCATGGCCGAGATCCGCCTCGTCTTCCCGCGCCACCACGAGCCGCCGGTTCCGCTGATCACGATGGGATTCACGCCGGCCGAGGCCGACGACCTGATCAGACTGTTACTCGACACGCTGCGGATCGGCGGGGCGATCAACGTGCTGGAGGGCGCCGACATCACCGACCCGACGTTCGCCCCGCGGAACAAGGAGCTGAGCGTATGGCGCGAAGGCTCCGCGCCGCGCGTGCTCTCCTGGCTCCCGAACAAGGGGCTCAACGCGCGCCTCGACCTCATCACCCGAATCCTCGCCCGCAAATGCATCCCCGCAGACCCGCGTGCGCTGCTCGATGACCTGTGGCGCTTCCTCTCCGACCCCGCCGGGGCCTGGACGAAGACGTTGGTGCCGATCCACGGGCACCTCGACGGTGCGGTGTGGCGGCTTGACTCTGAGCGCTACGCGATCGTCCCGGGCATCCCCGACCGTGCCCCGCAGCGCTGCGACCGCTGCGGCCAGATGTGGTGGGTGAATGTCGCTGACACCTGTCCGTCATTCCGCTGCGACGGAACACTACGAGCGGTCGACGATCCGGAGCGTCTCGCCGACAACCACTACGCACGTCTGTACCGCGAGCTCGAGCCGATCGGGATGTCGGTCGAGGAGCACACCGCCCAATGGGTCGCCTCGAAAGCCAGCGCGATCCAGGACGACTTCACCCGGGGCCAGATCAACGTGCTCAGCTGCTCGACCACGTTCGAGCTCGGCGTCGACGTCGGCGAGGTTCAGGCCGTTCTGCTGCGCAACGTGCCGCCTAGCCCCGCCAACTACGTGCAGCGCGCCGGGCGCGCTGGGCGACGCACCGACGCCGCCGCGCTCGTCGTCACGTTCGCGCAGCGCCGCAGCCACGATCTCACCTACTTCGATGCGCCCGACCGGATGGTCGACGGACTGATCCCGCCGCCCCGTGTGGTGCTAGACAACGCGCCGATCACCCGCCGCCACGTCCATTCGGTCGCGTTCGCCGCCTATCAGCTGGAGGTCGGCGATCACAGGTCGGTTGCTGACTTCTTCATCACCCAGCACGATGGCGCGACACGCGACCAGACGTTCGTCCAATGGCTGCGCTCGCGTCCTGGCGAGGTCGGCGCTGCGGTCCGCCGGGTCGTCCCCGAACAGCTCCATGACGTTCTCGGACTCGACGACTGGGCGTGGGTCGAGGCGCTCGTCACCGACACCGACGACGAGCCCACCCATGGCTGGCTTGATCGCGCCGCCGGCGAGGTCCGCGCCGACGTCGCCGAGCTCGAGCGGCTGATCGAGGAAGCCTCGGACGAGAAGCGCTTCCCGCAGGCCGCCAAGCTCCAGCGAGTTCAGAAGGCGATCACTTCACGACGGCTACTTGATTTCCTCGCCAGCCGAAACGTGCTCCCGAAGTACGGCTTCCCCGTCGATGTCGTTGAGCTGAACCTGACGCGCAGCGGCGACGAGACCGCCGGGAACCTCGACCTCTCCCGTGATCTCACGATGGCGATCTCCGACTATGCCCCCGGCGCCGTGACCGTGGCGGGCAAGAAGCTCTGGCGCAGCGATGGGCTGGTGATCCGCAACGACCGCAGCTGGCCCCGCTATGGCTGGGCCGTCTGCGACGGCTGCGGCGGCTTCCGCCACAAGCTCGAGGAGTTCGAGGAGGCCTGCCCCTCATGCGGCAGCCTAGCCGCGACCAACACCGGAAGATTCGTAATGCCGATCTACGGCTTCGTCGGCTCCGCCGTGTCGAGAGTCGGCGAATCCCGGCCAACCCGATCCGCGATGCGCGAAACGTATTTCGGCTCGTATCGCGGCGACCCGCCACCGTTCGTCCCCGTCGCGGAACTCGCCGGCGGCGCGTCGACCCAACTGCGCTTCAGCCGCCAGGGCCGGATCACGGTGATCAACAAGGGGCCTGTCGGGCGAGGGTTCCGGTTGTGCGACTGGTGCGGCTTCGGGCAACCCGTCGGCACCGGGGAAAAACCGCCGAAGAAACACAAGCGCGCCGACCGCCCGGGCGTCGAGTGCACCGGACCGCTCCAACACGCGGGCCTCGGCCACGAATACCTCACCGACGTCGTCGAGCTCCGTCTCACCGCCCCCTCGCTCAGCTCCGACGCGCGCAGCGCGCTCTACGCGCTGCTCGGCGCGAGTGAAGCGATCGACATCGCCCGCGACGACATCGACGGCACGCTGCACTACTACGAGGCAAACCACCCCGTACTGGTCCTCTTCGACGCCGTCCCAGGCGGCGCCGGACACACCGCCCGAGTTGGCGCACGACTACCCGCCCTGGTCACCGCAGCACTCAAACGAGTCGACCACTGCGAGTGCGGCGTCGAAACCTCGTGCTACAGCTGCCTGCGCAGCTACAGCAACCAGATCTGGCATGAGACGCTCAGCCGGGCGGGCGCCATCCGCGTGCTCTCACAGATCACCGGCACACCGAGCCTATAGCCAATTCCACGAGCCGGACTTGCGGGTACGAGTCGTCGTGGTCTAGCGTCGCGGGCATGACCGTGGCTCCCCCGCTTCCGAAATCCGTCAGGCGGCCGGATCTCGAGGCCGTTGGATTCGTCGGGTGGACGCCGTGGAAAGAACTCCTTGCCACCGACCTGCGAGCCGTGCCCGCCGCACCGGCTGCGTACGTCGTCTATCGGTCGTCCGAAGGCGGGCCGGTCTTCATCGGCAAGAGCCCCGCCGGACATTTCAAGGGCAAGGATCCCACCGTGCCGATCGCCGTACTCACCGGCGCATGGGTGACGGATTCCGCGGTCCTGTACATCGGGAAGGCGGACGTCGCCAATCGACGACTCAAGCAGTTCGCGCGGTTCGGCGTCGGGGAACCGGTCGGACACTGGGGAGGCCGCTACATCTGGCAACTTGCTGGTGCCGCCGACCTGCTCGTTGCTTGGCATCCGATCTCGTGGGGCGAGCCGGCACGTGAATACGAGAAACGGCTCCTTGCTCTGTTTGCCGAGATCCACGGCGCTCGACCGTTCGCGAACCTGACCGGATAGCTCGGATTACTTGACGCCGGCGAGCTCAACGGCGAGAGTCTGAGAAGGATCGGATTGCCGCCCTCGCAACCCCGCGCGGCGCCGTCGAACCGAGGAGCCGCGATGACGAGCCAGCGCATCACCGCGAAGGACATCGAGAGTGGCCAGATTCGGTTCCCCGCGCCGGCCAAGCGTGCTTTCCCACGTGAGGCCACCGACATCGAGGTCGAGCTACGGGGTATCCCCGTCAGTGGCCGCTGGAACCCACGTACAGGACCTGATCGCGAACGTTCCGGCGTATTGCGCGTCGGTCGCCAGGTACTTGAAGCTCACGTGCACGCAGACGAAGTGTTGACGATCGTCGAACGCGCTGGCCGCGTCGTGCTGAGCTGATCGCGGACGCCACAGCCGGCGTCGCGACGCCCCGCGTTGACCCATCTTGTCGCCGTGGTTCAGGCGCTCCTGGCCGTAGGAGGACCATCGAGCTTCCCGCTCCGAGCGTCGGGGCGGGAGCGCGTGCGGGCCCCCCAGTGTCAGAGTTGGTGGCGTGTGGCGACTAGAGGATCGAATGTTCGAGCAGGATCGGCAGGAGCTGCTGCTCGCGACAGTGAGCGGGCTTGAGGGGGCGTTGCCCGCCGGGACGCCTGCTCGAGCGGGGTCCGGAAGGGCCGTCTGGGACGTGCTGTGTGAACACCTTCGAGTGGGTGATGTCCGGTCGGCATTGGGCGCGATCGCCCGTGGACCTGGAGGTGAGTTGGCGCCGAGTGCAGCGGGGAATGTCCCGTTCTGTTCAGCGGAGTCCTCGGCCTTGATGACGGTGAACTTTCTGGCTCCGTTCTCGGCGCGCGGACAGCTGCTGGGTCTCGGGCCGGGGGCATTGGTGTTTGAGCGGGAGTTGAGGGTCCAGGGTGTGCGCGCCCCGGTGGGGCCGACGCTCGATGCAGTCCTGCAGGTTGAGGAGGGTGCGCTGGCGGTGGAGGTGAAGACCGCCGAACCGTGGCGCAAGCCTCCGAGTCGGGCGATATCGAGTCAGTACGACGCGGTCGCTGAGTCGGTGTCGCCGGGGGTGATCGATGCGGTAGGCGCCGTGCGCGAGAACCGCGCCGGCTATATGTGTCTGGACGCAGCGCAGCTGCTGAAGCACCTCCTCGGGATTCATTCGGCGGTTCGCGACGGGCGGCTACGCGGCCCGGTGCGCTTGGTCGTCCTCTATTGGCGGCCGAGCCGCGCGGGCGATTACGAGGCGATGTTCGACCGGTTCGAGGCGGAGCTTGACGACTTCGCGCAGCGCGTTGGTGATCAACTCATCGCGGTGAGCGGGATCACTACCCGGGACCTACTGGCCCAGTGGTCCGACCGCGATTACGAGCCGTGGCTGCGTGAGCATGCCCAGAGGCTGCGGATGCGCTATGACCCCGACCTGTCGAGCGCAACGGGGGGGAGCGCGGGTGCCTGACGGGTCGTCCTCGTTCGCGGATTGGGCGTCGCGGTGGCTTGCATTAGGCCGCGACACTGGGCGTCAGATCGACGACGTGCCCGAGCGAATCGAGCAGGTCCTCGCCGCGTGGGAGGAAACCGTCCCCGCGAGGTGGCGGCGAGGGGAGGATCGGGACCTGTGGCGGAGCGAGCGGGGCGACGTTCGCTGCCGGCGCCGGCACCGCCACTGCGTTCCGCGGACCGGGTCTGAGCATGAGCTCGAGCAACAGGTTCTCGGCCCGGACCCCGCGAGGATCGCGACGCGCTGCTTCGGAGAGCAGCTCGTAGACGGGATCAACGCTGTGCCGCTCTCACTGGCCACGCGCGGCGGTGGAAAGGTCGAGGCAGACATGCTCCTGCTCACGCACGGAGCCGATGGGCATCGCCTATGGCTCGTAGAGGCCAAGACAACATCCAACAACTCCTGGTTCGCCGTGGTGGAGAGCCTCCGCCAGCTGAAGCTGTTCCGATGCAATCCCATCGCTCGACAAGTTCTTCTCAAACGTCGAGGGCTCGGCGCTGCTCAGCCACCGGTGACCGCCGTCGTGCTAGGCACTCCGTCGTTCTACACGGCCACCGGCGCGAAGGCGGCGATGGTCGCGCCGGCACAGGAGCTGATCAACGCAATGAGCTCGCGTCACAAGCTTGACGTCCGCCTTGCCGTCTGGGACCGGACGAGCCGCCTCATCGAGCCGATCACCAGCCTGCACCAGAAGCCCCATACGCCCGTCGCCGAGATGGATTCCTTCCTCGGTCTCGTCAACCGGATCCGTGCCGCCGCTCTGCTCGAGCCGGTTCCCTGCCTCGCGCCACCCATGCCACTTCCGCTCGAGGAGGGGCGCCGTCTGATCACATCCTGGCTCGCTGAGACGCTCGGAGGGCAGACCACACTTGAGTCGGACGGCGTCAACTACCGTCCGCCACCGAGGACCGACCGCCGCAAGCTCGCGGGGACGCTCCCGGGCGCGGAGATCGGTGCGGCGCAGTTCGTCGCACTCCCAACGGTCTTTTCAACGCTGATCGCGGCGTGGCCCGACTGGGCGGTGACCGATCTCAACGGCGTCTTACTCGGCTGGCACTACCCGGTCCCGGTCCGGGGCAGCACAGACGCCTGGGGCTGGCAAGCCGTCACCGAGCGGATCAACGATCAAAGCTAGCCTGAGCACAGCCCCAGTCTTCCTGCGCTGCGTCTTGGCGTTGCTGATTGCCGCGAAGGCGACGATCACAACGATCGGGAGCGCGACGTACCAGTACTGGATCGTCAGGCCCAGGAGCAGCATCACGGCGAGCGCCGTGCCGCAG
>JBKQKK010000269.1:0-4417 GCA_052147535.1 Solirubrobacteraceae bacterium
TCAGCGGGTCGCGCGGTCAGGCGGCTTGGGGTCGCCAGATCTCGGCGGGTCGTCCGCGGCCGTCGGAGTGGCTGGTGCGGGCGAGGCGTCCGGCTTCTTCGAGGACGGTCAGCGCGCGGTCGATCTCGCGGGCTTTTTTGTTGCGGCTGAAGAGGTCGCGGACTTCGCTGCGGGTGACGCCTTGGGGGCGGTCTTTCGCGAGTGCCCAGATCTCGTCGGCGGTCGGGTCGCCGAGCGTGTCGCCGAAGATCCAGCGGGCGGTGTCGAGGCTGTAGCGCCAGACCGCGAGCGCCGCTTCGAGATGCGGGATGGTGATCTGTTCGCTGGTGTCGAGCGTGGCGTAGATCGCGGCGAGCCGCACGACGTGGGCTTCAGCGCGGCGGGTGGCCGCGCCGAGCAGGCCTTCCTCGCCGCGCGACAGCGGCCCGTAGACGGCGATCCACCGCTCCCGCGCTGAGGGGTCGAAGGACAGCTGGCGGGGCAGGCTCGCGAATCGCAGCGCGGCCAGGGTCGCCTCGCGCACGCGCTTGAGTTGCTCGCCCTGCAGACGGCCGCCGAACGGGAGCTCCTGGCTTCGCCGGACCGCGACGAGGAGAAAGCGGTTGACGAACCCGTTCGCGAGTTCGGTGCCGGAGACGAACCGCAGCAGCTCGTCCTTGGTGATGTGGCCGATGATCGCGATGTGCGCGCCGGTCGCGCGGACGGGCGCGTTCTTGGCGATCGTCTGCAGCGCCTTTCCGTCCCACGCGTTGCGCACCACGGGGCTGAGAGTGTTGCCCTCGCGCGCGAGCACTTTCAGGATCTGCGCGAACTCGGACTCGATGATCAGCCGCCGTTTATCGCTGGCACCGCTGTCGCCCGGGATGGGGTCGCGGACCTCGAAGATCAATCCCTCGCCGCTCGCCAGACCCGAGGAGATGCACCGCTCGGCGAAGGTGCTGTCGGTGTCGCTCAGAAGCGCTTCGACGTGATCCCACGCCGAGCCTTTGCGTCCCTTCCCGCTCGGGCCGATCAAGATTGCGTACTCGTTGAGATGGTGACGCGAGGCTTCGACGGGGTAGTGGATGTTGCGGCCGGCGGCAGCGCCGAAGCTGACCAGGAACTGGATCAGCAGCGCCATTGGATCGCTCTCGGTGTGCGGGGCGGTCCGGGTCACGAACTCGCCGGCGATGCCGTGCAGCGCGGCGTCGGGCGCGGGGGCTGGCCAGGTGGTGCTCATCGCCGACCCAGCCGGCGGTCGAGCTCGAGCTCGCGGACGCGGCCGTGCGCGAGCGCGAGCTGCTCTCGCAACGCGGCGATCTCTGCGCGCTGGCGCTGGTTCTCGTCCAGCGCGGCGCGCAGCCGGGCACGCAGCGAGCTGTCGCTCGCGCGCTGGCGCACCGGCAGCCGCGCCGGTTCGGTCCCTTGAAGAGATCGCAGCGCCTCGATCTCGGCGCGCAACTCCGAGTGCGCGTAGAGGAACGCGCGGCTCACGCGCGCGTGCTCGGCGACCTTCGCGAACGACACGGCCGCGCCGTCTGTGTCGAGTTGGCGCAGCGTCGCACGGACGCGCTGCTCGGCGTCGAGCGTGCGCCTGGCGGCCGCCTCGGCGAGCGAGCGAGGAGCACTGTCTGGGTCTGGGCTGCTCACGCGCCCTCCGGCTGATCGCGGTCGGCGAGGTCGCGCAGGTCCACCACGTCGCCACCGTCGCCACCGCCGCCACCGCCGGCATGGTCAGGGCCAAGGTGGTCGAGGGCGTCGAGGATGCGTGTGAGGCTGTGCTCGTCGCGCTCGAGCATCTCGATCAGCCGCACGCTGCCCTGCGCGCGTGCCTTGGCGAGCAGGCGGCGGGTCTCGGCCTGCTGCTGCTCGTGCACCGCCCGGAACGACCCGTCGGTGAGGAAGCTCTCGCAGGTCAGGCACGCGTTCGGGTGCGGGCAGGTCTGCACCAGCGGCAGCCCGCAGTACCCGTTCGGGAGCGCCTGCTTGGCTCTGGCGATCCGCTCCTTCATCCACGCGGCCTCCTGGAGCGGCCCGTCGACGGGGAGCGCGATCCGCTCGCCGCGGATGTTGACCCGCTCATGCCAGCGCGTGACCTTCCGCTTGATCGTCTGATCGTGCAAGCGCGCGTATCGGGCGGTCATCTCCATCGAGCCGTGATTGAGCACCTCCTGGATCACAGTCAGCGGGATGTTCTCGTTGACCATGCTCGTCCCGAGGTGATGGCGGAACAAATGCGGATGCACACCGAGCGCAAGCTCCCCGCCGGCTCTCCGGATCTCCGCCCGGCGGACGTAGCGCTCAATCGCGTTGGCGACCGTGCTCGGACTGACGTGAAACACGCCACGCGTCGCGCTGCGATGCACGGGCGAGGGGAACAACCACTTGGTCTGCGGAAACCACTGCGCCAGGTAGCTCTCATGACGCTCGAGCTGACCGGACAGCAACGGCGGGATCGGCAGCATCGCCTCCCGGCTCGACTTGACGTTGACGTAGCGCAGGTACGGGTGGCCGTCAGGCCCGCGCTCGAGCGCGTCGCGCATCAGCGTCACCACGCTCGAGACGCGAAAGCCGAATGAACGCGAGTACCAGCACCAGCGTCCGGTCGCGCTCGTCCAACCGCGCGAGGTTGGCGGGGTCGATCCACTGCGCGAACACATCGTCTGGGATCGTCTTCGGCAGTCCGGGATAGACGTGCGGCAGCTCAGAACCGTGGATCACTGCTCCACGCGGAAGGCCGGCCAGACCGTCCTCGGCCTGCTCGAGCAGCAGCAGCCGGACTGCGAGCAGCCGCTGGTTGCGGGTCGCGGGCTTCCAGTCGGTCTCATGCACCCACAGCATGTAGTCCTCGAGCACCGCGCGTGACAGCGCGGCGGGCGCGCTCACCTCGTTCGCGTGCGCGGCCAGCCACTGGCTGAAATGCCGGACGCTGACCAGATACGCGCTCATCGTCCGCGGTGCCGTATCGGCCAGCAACCGCGCACGCGCCCAGCGCTTGGCGGCCTCCTTCAACCACGACTGAGAGATCCGCTCAAACCGCAACGTCTCCTCGCCCCGATAGCCGGAAGCGAGATCGCCGTGCGGCAACTCAGACGCGAACCACACATCGCGCGGCCACAGCGCCTCCCACCCGCGCGGCGCGCGGTCGCCCTCAACGACACGTAGCGGCTCTGGGCTCATCGGACGAGATCCGCGACCTTCCCCAGCACGCCACGCTCAGCGAGCACCGCGCGGAGATCCTCAGCGGTCGGATGCGTATAGACCAGCGTCGATGACGGCGAGCGGTGCGTCAGCAACGCGCCGATCACTTCCAACGCCACGCCGTCGCGGTAGGCCAGCGTCGCGTACGTGTGCCTGAACTGGTGCACGGTGAAGTGAAACCCAACCTTCTGCTGGGTGCGCTCCACGATCCGGTCGACGTTCGAGTACGACAACGGACCTCCGACACGGCCGCCCCACAGGTTCACGAACACGAAATCGCAGTCCAGATCGCCGTACTCCTCGTGCATGTAGTCGCTCCACAAGCGCATCAGCTCCGCTGAGACCGGCACCCCGCCCTCGCTACCGCCCTTGCTCCGCGCCCGCCGCGGCGACCCCTCCCTAGCGACGGATCACGATCCGTCGCTCCCACCCAACCACGTCCTCGTGACGCAACCCCAGCGCCTGCCCGATCCGCATCCCCGTCGACGCCAGCAACGCGAACAAGAACCGATCACGCAACCGCTCCTGGCAGTCGATCACCGCCGCGACCTGCTCAAGCGACAACGTCCTGGACAGCGCCTGGCGCTCCGGCAGCCGCACCGCCCGTCCACGCGGCCGACTACGCGCGATCCCGTGCAGAAACGGCTTATACCCACCCCGCCCCGAACGGGTCTTCACAACCAGATCCTGCGCCAGCGTCGACCCGCGCCGCGCCTGGAACTCGTAGAAGCCGACCACGCCCGACAGCATCCGGTTGACCGACCGCGCCGACAAACGCGCCGCCTCCTCTGCAAGCACCACGACGTTTGCCGCCGGACGCCGTGCCCACGCAGCGAACTCGGCCAGCTCGCCGACCCCGACCTGGTCCCACTCCAGGCCGTGCTCGGCAAGAAACGTCCAGAACGCCCGCAGGTCGTGCGCGTACGCCTCAACCGTATTCGGCGACCGCTCGCAATCCGTCAACCACGCCAGATACTCGTCGACCAGCACGACAGGCCGCAAGTCCGGACCGATCACCGTGAACGACTCAACCGCCCGCTCCGGCAGCCGGATCCGTCGCACCGCGTAGCGCCCCACACGCCCGTAGACGTCGTTGTCATCCATGACGCGATCAACATATCGACCCCGCCGGACATCAAAACCAGCCCGTCATAGACGTCAAAGACACCTGTCTACGGGGTGAACTTAAGAGGCATTACGCGGACGGCGGCGTTATGCGCCCTGTCGGGCTGTTTGG